>WQSV01000053.1 GCA_009787685.1 Bacillota bacterium | reverse complement strand
GCATCTAACCACATTCGATATGCAACATTCTATATTGAAAACGGCGCGACAGCGATGATTGACAATATTCACATCAACGGAACAAGAACAATGGGTTCAATCCATGGCGGATTGCAATCGCTCAATGTCATGGCGAATTCTACCCTCATTGTGAATGGAGCAGGAACGCGAGTGACGGCGGAATTTGGTGCGTCAGGTCAAGCAATTGGTATTCGTGTTCAGCAAGCAAACGCAAGGCTGGTTGTCAATAATTCGGCTGAAATTTCAGGCTCGGTTGCGGGCATAAGGGTTGAAAATGCAACAGCAAGTGCAACAATTTTTGGTGGGAATGTTCAAGGAAAAGAGGGTTCTGACCGTGCGGCAATCAGAATGCAGAACGGAAGGCTCAATATGCATGGCGGAGAACTCGGAGGAATGGGAAATATTGTTTCTGGGACTGCGCCATGGGCGATGTGGGCAAGCGGATCTTCAGTAATCAATTGGCATGGAGGGAGTGTTCCGAATAATGAGTTCGGCAGAACTCCAGTTCGTCTTGACGGCGCGAATGTTCAAATGAATGTGACGGGCGGAACTTTTGGACGAGGAACGGGAACTTTCCACGCTATTGAGGTTCAAAATTCAGCACAGTTGCACTTGAACCCAACGAGCATGGGAGCAGTGCGTATTCAAGCAAACAATGGAGCAGCTCCAGTTTGGACTGACCCATTTATTTCGAATGTCAATGTCATGACGAGTCCGCACATTCATGCAGATTTTAGTGGATTAAGTTCAAACGCGGCGCATTTTGCTGGAAGTGGATTTTTCACGGTTCCAAGAAGACCGCTTAGTTTTGAAGACCAAACAACACTAACGACAACGGCGGTTACTTCGACAACTGATGTTGCAAACGGAAGACTAAATTCAACATCTGTCCCAGCGGGCAGTCACTATGTCATGGCAAGAATAAATGTCGGAAACAGAACGGGAAGTCAATCAAACCACATTCCGGGGATATGGCTTGCTCAAGCAAATGCACAAGCATTCCTATATAGCAATGTTTCGATTGCTCATCATCATGCGGTGACAGATGTTGAAATTTGGGGCGAGAGGGAAGTTGTTATGCAAGCTGGAGCAGAGAGAAACTTGATTGCACTAACTGGACCCGACAACGCAATGCTTGACATGATTGACTGGCGAGTTCAAAATAGAGTTGGAACAAATGTCGTTTCAATCACTCCCACTCATGACACAAGGGCGACAATGAGAGGAGAGGGAGTCGGAGTTGCAACTATTCATTCAGATGTCAGACATTATGCTGGAGTTACTGATTCAATAAGCGTTTTCGTTGTTGATCCTGTTATTAATTTGGGGCTTGCGGGTGCTGTTGTTCGTCAAGGAACTCCACGAAGTTTGAGTTGGGGCGGAGCTCCGACGGGAGCGTATGGTGGATTGTTCTCAGCCATTTGGAGGTCCCAACAAGAACATATTTTGACAGTAAATCAAAGCGGCGTTGTCACTCCGACTGGACTAGGCGAGGCGATAATTATCATTGATTTGTATTTCAGAGGAAATCCAACAGGAATTTCAGCAAGCACAGTTTTGACGGTTGTTTGCGATGAAACGAGTTATTCAAGTTTGATGTTCAGTCATCTCGGAGTTCAATTTGCTCCTGTTTGGCAAGCGGACTATAACAGATATTTCATAAGCGTTCCATATGAGGCGACAGCGATTTATGGGCGACTTGAAGGAGTGACTTATATTAGATTCGGCAATGACGAGGCTGTGCGTTTTGTTTGGCAAAATTCAATAGCAACTCCAACAAGAGGTTATAACCACATCACTTTCACCATAACGAGTGAGAGCAGCGAAGGAGTTCCAATTGTAATAAATGTTGCAATTTATCGTCGCAGAGACATTGCGACAAAGATTTCGGCAATCAATCAAATGATTGCAGATTTGGCGAAAATAGATTGCTATGTTGAACTGGGTCAAGTAATTGAAGAAATTGAAGAAAGAATTTCAGAATGGGATTGCTACCCTTTGGCTGGACTATATAACAGAGCGGGAATTGAAAGTGAGCTAGTGAGAAAAGACCTTCTAATTAGAACTGCGGCAATGGAAGCGGAAGTCACTAGAATTAATGGATTGATTGCAAATTTGAACGCTCACACAACTATCACGCCGCTTTATAATGCAATTGAAGCGATTCAAACATCAATAGCGACTTGGAATGAGGAAGCAAATAATGTTACGTTGACTGGCTTGAATATGGCTGGAGCAACAGCGAATTACTTGAGCTATCATCAAACAAGACTTGAGACTATGCTAGATGTCTTGAGACTATCAAATGCAAGAGCGGCGGCAGTTGAAAGATTTAAAAATGAGTTTAACAATCGATTTTATTTGAGTGATTATCGTTTGGCAGAGCGCGAAGTTCTTGAAGACTTGCGCGATGCTCAAATTACTTTTATTAATTTGATGAACTATGCCGATGCGATTGCGTTTGATGCGACAACATTTGATTGGTCAGTATTTGATGCGGTCTTAACTGACGCGCAAATGGTGGCTAACGAGCGCCATGCGGCAATGCTGCTTGAAAGAGGAGTGATTAACACATTGATTAATGGGCTTAGTGCGTTTGAAACGATTGGGAAACTAGAAACTCATATTGGCTCGATTGAACAAAGAATAGTGACTTGGAATAATGGATTAAATAATGACATGTTGACTGGCTTGAATTTGGTTGGGTCAACTAATGTGTATTTGAGTTATCATCAAGCAAGGCTTGACGCGCTATTAGAAGAGCAAGCACTTCAAAATGCAAGAGCGGCGGCAGTTGAAAGATTTATTAGCCATTTCAATTCAAACTTTGTCGAGGCTGATTATTTGGAAGAACAATGGCTTGTCCTCGTTGGACTAAAGAATGACGAAATTGTTAGAATTGAGTCGTTAAACTTTGTTGAGGCGACTGCATATGTCGCGACAACAGGAACAGTTTGGGCTCCTTTCAAGGCTGTTCTAACTCGTTCGCGAATTGAAAATGAGGTACTCTATGCAGCAAGAGATGAGGCGCTTAGAATTTTTTATGCAGAATTTGACAGGCTTTTTGACGAAAACGATTATCGCGAAATTGAATGGACGGAATTGTGGAATATTCGACTAAATGAGCGCAATCGCATTATGGAAATGAATATTGATGAAGCGAACACATTTGATGAAAATAGCACTAATTGGACGCCATTCAATGACATTCTAACAGACGCGCAAATGACAGCAAATGAACTTGCAAGCGCAAGATCGGCGGCGGTTGAAAGGTTTAAAAATGAGTTTAACAGCCGATTTTATTTGAATGATTATCGTTTGGCAGAGCGAGGAGTTCTTGAAGGATTGCGTGATGCTCAAATTGCTCAAATCAACCAAATGAATTATGCGGACGCGATTGCATTTGATGCGTCAATATTTGATTGGACGGAATTTAATGCGGTTCTGACAGACGCGCAAATGACAGTAAACGAGCGTAATGAGGCTATGATTGCCGAAAAAAATCGAATTAATGATTTGATTGCAGAGTTGGAACATATTCCTGATTTAGCAGATTTGGAAAAAGCGATTGATGCGATTGATGGATATATTTCAACATGGAATTCATCAAACCATAATGACACACTTTCAGGCATCAATACAGAAGAACTTGAAATTCAGCGAATCAGATTAGATATTGTTGAGCCGAATTATCCATGCGAGTGTTGCAAGGAATACGACTGCGGCTGTGATGGAAATTGCTATGAGTCGATGCCAGCCTATCCATGTGAATGTTGCCAAGAGTATGATTGCGATTGCGACGGCAATTGTAATCAAGTTGAGCCAACATATCCATGCGAATGCTGTGATAAATTCGATTGTGATTGCGATGGAAATTGCGATGACAATAGAAATGGCGGCGGAAACAATAATGGTGAGCTTACTGTTGAAGCAGAGGTTGTAAACGGCGGTGCTATTCGAATTGTTGTTGAAGGCGATGTCGGTGCGTTCTTGGGACTTTATGTCAATGGCGTGAGGGTTCCTAGTGAATTTATCACTATCAAGACAAATAGTTTCATAATAATTGTGTCGGAGGAATTTGTCGAAACTCTCTCCGCGGGCGAGAACGAATTTATTGCAAGTTTCGCAACAGGCGAGGCGAGAATAATTGTTCCAATCATCCACCAAACTACTTCATCAGATGGACTAAGCGGTGGAGCAATCGCTGGAATTGTGATTGGTGTTGTCCTAGTCCTAGCCATCGGCGGCTTCGCAATTTTTTGGCTCATCAACAAAAAGAAAAAATCAACGACTTAAAATCTTTCATATTCTATGACCTCTATCAAACTCAGTTTTGATAGAGGTTTGATATTTTGATTTTGGTTTTGATTATGTTTGAGGGTGAAAAGGTTTGTTTTTTGTTTAAAAATATGGTATAGTTAATTTATGACAATATTTTATTTCACAGGAACGGGCAACTCACTAGCAGTTGCAAAAAAGATTGGCGGGGAAGATGGGAAATTGATTTCTATCCCGCAAGTCATTGACGGACAAACTATCCGATTCAAAGACGATGTTATTGGGGTAGTTTTTCCTGTCTATAGTTTCCGAACACCTATGATGGTGCGAGAATTTTTGAGTAAGGTGCATTTTGAAGCGGATTACATATTTGCAATCGGAACCTATGGCAGCATGTCTGGACCGTGTATGAGATATATGCGAAAGCATGAAAAAAAGAGCTATAAATTTAACTATACAAACAAATTGCGAATGGTAGATAATTACTTGCCTTTGTTTGAAACAGGAAAACAAATAGCAAAGCAAGAGAAAAAGCATATAGATAAAAACTTAGCACAGATTGTTGATGATATATCTAATCGCAAAGAATATCATGTGAGGGCAGCAGTTGCTGGGCGAGTTATCGGCAAAGTAGTCAACATGGATTTTACCAAGAGCCCAAAAAAATATATAGTCGATGAAAAGTGCAACAAATGCGGCGTTTGTGCGAAAGTTTGTTTGGCGAAAAATATAACGATTGAAGATGAAGTAAAATTCGACGATAAATGCGAGGCTTGTTATGCTTGTCTGCATTTGTGCCCACAAAACGCATTGCACCACAAAAAAGAAAAGAGCGACAAACGCTGGTTACATCCAGATGTGACTGTAGCGGAAATTATTAAAGCAAATAATCGTTTAAATAATGCTGAAACGGAATAACAAAATTAAAACTATTTATTGTAGAACGCGCCTGTGGATTGTCATAGGCGCGTTTCATTTTTTTCAAAATTACTTAAAATATTTTGATGTCTAGCAATTTAATTGCGTTATCTTTTAGAAAGTTTTAAACAATTATTTTTCACAGCTTTGGTATAATTTGGTATTTAGTTTTTTGTAGAATATTGTTGAAAGATTTAAAAAAAATTTAGTCAAAAGTGGGTGCCATTTTGGGTGCCATTTTATTGCGGTATCTCTTGACAAAAAATGCTCCAAACAACTATTTTGACGAAAATAGCCTTATTGTAGGGCTTTTTTGGTTGATATTGATGTTAAAATGTGCTAGAATAAGGATGTGGAGAACGAGAGAAAAAACAGCATTAACTGGTTTCCGGGGCATATGACAAAATCGCTTCGGATGATTGATGAGGAGATAAAGCTCGTCGACGTCATCGTCTATGTTTTGGATTCAAGGGCTGTTAAGAGTTGTTTGACACCGGAGTTTGAAAAAAGAATTGCGAACAAAAAAACTATCTATGTTTTAAACAAAATTGATTTGAGTGATGAAAAGGCAACAAAAGAATGGGTGAAATA
Source organism: Bacillota bacterium (assembly GCA_009787685.1). Classification (GTDB taxonomy): domain Bacteria; phylum Bacillota; class Clostridia; order Christensenellales; family Pumilibacteraceae; genus WRAY01. Next base: position 2,640 of record WQSV01000053.1, on the reverse strand, counting down.
TTTTCAAAACACCAATAGTGATGCGCTCGCGGTCAACTCAACGAGTTCAAAAAGCGGTGCAATGATATTTGACATAGCAAAAAAATTGTGCAAAGAAAGGCTCGACAACTTTAAAAGTAAAGGAGTCAAGAGGCAACTTCGAGCAATGATTCTTGGTGTTCCAAACTCTGGAAAATCGACACTAACAAACAACCTAGCGGGTTCAGCGAAAACGACAGTAGGAAATCGTCCGGGAGTCACAAGGGGAAAACAATGGGTCAAAGTGAATGATTACTTTGAAGTTCTTGACACTCCGGGAACACTGTATCCAAAAATTGAAGATATTAAAATTGCTCATCGACTTGCTTTTATAGGAAGCATTAAAGATGAGATTTTGGACAGAGTTGACCTCGCGTTCTATCTTGTCAATGAACTAAATGCACTAGACAAAAATATCTTAAAAATTCGTTTCAACATTGACAATGGGCTTGATGGGGAAGAGACTTTGAACTCAATCGCAAAGAGTAGAGGCTATATTTTAAAGGGAAGTGTGCCAGACATAACAAGAGCATCACAAGCATTGATTGACGACTTTAGAAAAGGAAGACTTGGAAGAATTTCACTTGAAAGAGTTGATGACAATTAAATATTGAAAGCATCAAACAACCAGATTTGGCACTCGCCGTCTCGCAAAAAAAGAATGACAAAAGAAAATAGAACAGAGCGAATCTTTGAATTTGATAAAAATTATTTGCCAAAAATTATTGCTGGCATGGATGAGGCAGGGCGAGGTTCCCTTGCGGGGCCCTTGGTGGTTGCTTGTTGCATAATGCCATTAGATAGCAAAATTGAGGGAGTTTATGACTCAAAAACACTCTCGAAAGAGAGAAGAGACATTCTATACGAACGAATTATTGAACATGCTGTGGCATTTGAAATTATGGAGAGTGATGTTCTTGAAATTGATGAATTAAACGTTCTAGGGGCAACTAAGCGTGTTATGCGTGACATAATTAGTCAAATGTCATTAAAACCGTCAATTGTTCTTGTTGATTATGTTCCAAAACTTGACCTTCCAATTGAACATCAAACAATAAAAAAAGGTGACCAAACAAGCTATAACATTGCGTGCGCGTCAATACTTGCGAAAGTCCATAGAGACAGGCTGATGATTAAATTGGACGAAAAATATCCGTTCTATGGCTTTAAAAACAACAAAGGTTATGGAGTGGAAAAACATATTGAATCATTAAAAAAATTTGGCAAATCTCCAGTTCACCGAGAAACATTTATTAAAAACTTTTTCATTGAACAAACAAGCATATTCAAATAAACCTTAACAAAAAACATGAGAGACAAAAACATAATCAAAGGAAAATCAGGCGAAAAAATTGCTGAAAAATATCTCAAAAAAAAGGGATATCATATCCTTTATAAAAATTTTAAGACGAACATTGGAGAGTTGGATTTGGTTGTGACAGATGATAATTATCTTGTTTTTGTCGAAGTGAAATCCAGAGAGAACACAAATTTTTCCCATGCAATGGAATCGGTTTCATATCACAAACGCAACAAAATCAATCAAGTTGCCGCTCAATACATGAAGAAATTCATGCTCTTTGGTTCAAATATTCGATTCGATGTCATTGAGGTCTATTTTGAAACAGGCGAAATTAACCATGTCGAAAATGCATTTGACAGTTATTTGAGATATTAAAAATCGAAAAACAACAGAAATGAACAACAAACAAAAACTTATTGAATATTTTCAAAGCGGAATAAAAAGCTCAAAGAACCACAACATTGGACTTGAGCTTGAGCATTTTGTCGTGGAAAAAATTTCCCAAAATACTATTAGTTTTTATGGTGAAAATGGTGTTGAAGAGATTTTGAAAAAAATATCAAAATATTATGACGAAAAAATCTATTCTGAAAATTTCTTGGTTGGGCTTAAAAGAAAGAATATTTTCATAACCCTTGAACCAGCAGGCCAGTTGGAAGTTAGTATTGGTGAATTTTCTGAGTTGCATGAATTTGAAAATGAATATGCAAGGTTTCAAGGCGAAATTATTCCCGTTTTGGATGAAATGAGTCTTGAATTGAAAACATATGGCTATCACCCCGTGACAAAGGCTGCGGACCTGCCACTTGTCCCAAAAGAAAGGTATCGTCTAATGCACGAACATTTTAAATCAACTGGAACTCATGGCATTAACATGATGAGGGGAACTTGTGCGACACAAATTTCGATCGACTATTATTCCGAAGAAGATTTCAAAAACAAGTTTCGACTTGCAAACATCTTGACTCCAATTCTAACATTTCTCTCCCACAATTCGCCCGTTTTTGAAGGAAAGAAAAATCTAAAATTTGTTCGCAAGTTGATATGGGAGAATGTCGACAAAGCGAGGAGTAAGTTTGTCCCGAATTCTCTTGATGGAGATTTTGGATTTTTGAACTATGCTGACTATGTCATGAACTCTCCACCAATCTTAGTTGTGGCTAATGATGGAAAGCTTGATTTCACAAAAAACAAAACAACAAACGAAATTTATTCAGATAAATTAATGAATGAAAATGAAGTGGAAAACACGCTCTCAATGTTTTTTCCATATGTCCGACTGAAAAAATATATTGAAATTCGAATGATGGATTCAATTC
>WQSV01000052.1 GCA_009787685.1 Bacillota bacterium | reverse complement strand
CTCGAGGTTGAAAGTTGCTGAGCCTGAACTGTTGACAGTCATGTAGTCCGCTGAAACAGTGAGTTCAATGTTGCTTGAGCCTGATGTTGTGATTTCAAGTCTATCGACATCAAGTTCAAGTTCCACTCTGCTTGAACCGCTTGTGTGAAGATTGAAACGCTCTCCAGTGATAACATCATCACTACGAAGACGCGTTGAGCCACTCAATCTTGCAGCGTTGAAATTTGGAGAAGAGACATAAAGTCGTGGTCTGTTGACTGAAACAGTGTTAAAAGACCTTGTTGGCTGAACATAGAGCGTGTTGTTTGAAACGCGAGTTGTCGTGAATTCAAACAAATTTTCTTGCATCACGATTCTGACTGTTGTGTCTTCAGAGTAAGAAAAGCGAATATCAAATCCTCCGCTCACTCGAATAGAAGAAAAGTTTTCGGTAGCAACAAAATCGCGCTCGGTCATGTTTCCGACCCCAATAATAGCCGTACCGCCATTGCAACCTGTGAAGAAAAACGCACTTGAAAGCAATAGTGCCAAAGTTAACAAAGTAATTAGTTTTTTCATGTTTTTCATAATATATTCAGTTTAAACGATACAGAAACAAGTGTCAATTGTTTTTTGATTGAATTAAATTAAAATCGCATTAAAAATTAGACAGACATTACCATTGTCATTTTTGTGTGAGACAACTGCGAATTTATTTCCTAAATTTTCACAATCTCGACTGTTTCTAGTGCCTCTTTCAAAAGGTCGTCATAGTTTGGAATTCGTTTTTCTTCCTTTTCACTCTTTTCATTTTTTGGACGAGTCACAGGAGAAGATGGCAAAAATGCAGTGCAACAATCTTCAAAAGGAAGGATTGAAGTTTCATAGGTGTCAAATTTTTTCGCAAGCTCGATTATTTCAGATTTATCAAAACAAATCAATGGACGAATGACTGGAAGAGTGTTCACGACTGAATTCGTCGCTCCAATGCTTTGAATTGTTTGAGATGCGACTTGCCCAAGACTTTCTCCATTGATGATGCATTCTGCTTTGATTTTGAAAGCAAGCTCTTCACTTAGCCTCATCATTGCTCGTCTTAATAGTGTTATTGCATAGGACGATTCACAATGTTTGTTGAATGCTTCTTGCAACTTTGTTGTTGAAACTATATAGAGTTTGAAACTGCCAGTATATGGTGAAATGATTTTCGCTAAATCAATGACCTTTTGCTTTGCTTGCTCTGAAGTGTAAGGGTAGGAATGAAAATGGATTGCGGATAATTCAAGTCCTCTTTTTGAAGCAAGGACTGCTGCAACTGGGCTGTCGATTCCGCCAGAAAGAAGCAATAGTCCATGTCCAGCAGTTCCGACTGGCATTCCGCCCATGCCCATGATTTTGTCTGAATAGATATAGGAAAACTCAGTCCCAACATCAACAAAAAGAATGAAGTCGGGATTATGTAGGTCAACGCTTAAATGCGAGTGAGCATTCAAAATGTCTCCTCCAAGTTCACGAGAAAGTTCCATTGAGTTCATCGGAAATCTTTTGTCGCTTCGATTTGAATTGACTCGAAATGTTTTTTTGTCAAATGGAACAAGAGTTTGAGCGAGAGCATTGATACTTTCATAATTACTCTCACAAACATGACAAACACTGAACGAATGAACGCCAAAAACTTTACCAAGGTTTGTTAAAATATTATCCAAATCCTCTTCAGAAAAATCACAAACAATGAAACGATTCCTCTCTCTTCTCACTGTTTGTTCTGTTCCTTTTAATGCTGACTTGATATTCCGAAAAAGTAACGTTTCAAAAAAATTCTTGTTCTTGCCTTTTAGAAATATTTCTCCAACGCGGACTAAAATATGTTTATTCATTTGATTATTCATTTATTTCTTTCGAGTTTTGACAACTATTTTGTCATTCTTAAAATCTATTAGGGCGGTGTCACCTTCTTTGATTGTGCCATCGAGAATGTTTTCAGCAATGGCATCATCTATGGTTTGCTCGATTGCGCGTCTTAGCGGACGAGCGCCATATTCAACGTCATAGCCTTTTTCAATGATGTGATTCATTGCTTCTTTTGAAAGTTCCAGCCTAATATTTTTCTCCCCAAGATTTTTCTCAGTTTTTTTCAAAAGCATTATTGCGATTTTTTTGATATCATCTTTTGTGAGGTTTTTGAAAATCGTCACAGCATCAACACGATTGAGAAATTCTGGGCGAAATTTATTTTTCAATCCATTCATCAAAATTTCTCTTGTTGCGTCTTCTTCTTTCTTCGATTGATTTTCTTCAGTTGCAAAACCTAGTGCGCTTTTTTTGAATTTGAGGTCACTCACACCAACATTACTCGTCATTATGATGAGACAGTTTTTGAATGAAACGACTCTTCCTTGCGAATCGGTCAATCTTCCGTCGTCAAGGATTTGAAGAAGCGTGTTATAAATATCTGGGTGTCCTTTTTCAATTTCATCAAACAAAACAACTGAATACGGTTTGCGTCTCACCTGCTCTGTCAACTGTCCACCGTCATCATGTCCAATATATCCCGGAGGTGAACCGATTAGTTTTGAAATTGAATGTGCCTCCATGTATTCACTCATGTCAAGTCGAATGATTGCACTTTCGTCATCAAACAATGCTTCGGTTAATGCTTTTGTTAATTCCGTTTTTCCAACACCAGTGGGACCTAGGAAAATGAATGATCCAATTGGGCGATTCGGGTCTTTGAGTCCCGCTCTTGCACGCCTTATTGATTTTGAAACATTAACAACCGCTTCATCTTGACCAATGACTCTCCCTTTTAAAATTTCTTCCAAGCCAACAAGTCGTTGACTTTCAGTTTCAGTTAATCTGGTCAAAGGAATTTTCGTCCACTTTGCAATGATTTGAGCAACATCTTCTTCAGTTATTTCACCAAACGCACGCTCACTATTCTTTGACCAATTAAGTTTTATTTGTTCAATTTCTTCAAGAATTTTTTTGCCCTCATCTCGAAGTGTGCTTGCTTTTGAAAAATCTTCGCTCTTGATTGCTTCTTGTTTTTTGTTTTCAATCTCTGCAAGTTTTTCTTCAAGTTCTTTCATGTTTGGAGGCGCGGTGTAGGAGTTGACTTTCGCTCTTGACATCGCCTCGTCAATAAGGTCAATCGCCTTGTCTGGCAAAAACCTATCCATGATATAACGGTCTGAGAGTTTCGCCGCCGCCTCTAAGGCACTGTCAGTCACCTTCACCTTGTGAAACGCTTCATAGTTTTCACGAATACCGTGGAGTATTTTTATGGTTTCTTCAACCGATGGTGGAGCAACTGTGATTGGTTGAAATCTTCTTTCAAGCCCTTTGTCTTTTTCAATAAACTTGCGGTATTCGTCAGTTGTTGTTGCTCCGATTGTCTGCAACTCTCCTCTTGCAAGATATGGTTTCAAAATGTCAGCAGGAGTCACTTCTCCTTCTTTTGAGCCAGCTTGAGCAAGAGTGTGGAGTTCATCAATGAAAACAATAATATTCTTTTGGTGCATGATAAGGTCAATTGCATTTTTCAATCTTTCTTCAAGCGCACCACGATACTTCGTTCCCGCAACAAGAGCCCCAATTTCAAGAGTGAAAATGATTTTGTCTTTTAATAAGTCTGGAACACGACCTTCGACTATCGCAAGAGAAAGCCCTTCAACAACTGCGCTTTTTCCAACTCCCGGCTCACCAATAAGCACTGGATTGTTTTTTGTTTTTCTGCAAAGTATTTGAATGATTCTCTCAATCTCTTCGCCCCTTCCAATGACTGGATCGATTTTTCCCTCCGATGCCCTTTGCGTTAAATCCTGTCCTAAGTCCTTTAACTGAGCTGGAAGCGGTTTGACTCCTCGTCCAGTTGTGTCTGCTTGTTGAACAGTTTTGGCATGTTTTTTTATTTGTTCCGAAAGTCCATGCATGTCTGCTTTATAGTGTCCACGCAAAATATGCCACGCAATTGATGCTCCGTCTTGAAGCATGCAATAAAACAAGTGTTCAGTTGTGACTTGAGATGTCCCCGTTCCTTTCGCGAGTTGTCCAGCATGAGAAAACATTTGTTTCACTTTTGCTGTGAAATCAATATCGCCGAGTATTTCAACACCTTCATGTTCTTTGTAGAATTCGTGAAGACCTTCTTTCGTCATTCCCAACTCGCGCAAAACGCTCGCTGAATAGGACTTCCCTTCAACCAAAATTCCATACAAAATATGCTCCGTTCCAATCTCTGGATTGGAATATTTTTTTGCTATTTCATGCGCTAAATCTAGTGCTTTTTTTAAACTTTCTGTTACTGAATATTGCATTTGCGAATCACCTCCGAGTCACATAAACCATTAATTTTATACGGTGACATTACCCCTTATATACTTGTGCAAACACCATCATTTTGTGTGAATTATTACACCAACTTTGCACCATGCATATGAGTAGATGTCCCGCATTATTTAAATGTTTGTTAATTTTTTTTCGTTATTTGTCCCAATACTTTTGCGACATAGCTTGCGCGATAAAAATCCCTTTCATCCGTGTCGAGATTTTTTCCCGAAAGGCTTGAAATGCTGTAAGACTGAGCATTGACCAAAAGAGTGTCTAGTCTTTCAATATTACTTGCTTTCAAGAACCCATAGTAGATGCCAAGTTTAACAAGGGCAAACAATTCCATGAATTCTCCAGATGATAGCGAATAAGCATTCGTCAAAACTCCATATGCTCGCCAAATTTTGTCTTTCAATTCGCTTGGCGAAGATTTGTAGAGACTTTCTCTTGCACGGAATTCTGCGTCAATAATGTGAAGACAACTCGCTTCAACCGCTTCAATAATTTGACTAGACGTAAGCCCCAATGACTTTTGATTCGATAGCTGAAAAATATATCCAGATGCCGAACTACCCTCTCCATAAACTCCACGAATGGTCATATTTAAGCGAGAAATAGCATTCAAGCACTTTTCAAGGCTGCTAAATATCGCAAGCCCCGGCAAAAACATCATGACTGATGCGCGCATTCCAGTTCCAACATTTGTTGGACAAGCCGTCAAATAGCCAAGTTTTTTTGAATGGGCAAAATTGATTTTTCTTTTCAAAACATTGTCAACAGCAAGCATTATTTCATGAGCGTCCGCAAGCGAAAAACCTCGTTCAATGCATTGAAGTCTCACATGGTCCTCTTCGTTGACAAGTATGCTCACATTCTCTCTCTCATTGATAACCGCGGCACCAGTTTGATTGTTTAAAATCAAATCTTCACTGATGAGATGTTTTTCTTTCAAAACATGAGCATCAATTTCGCTGATGTCTTTCATGCGATATAACAAATATGTGTCAGACGAACCAAGTGCTTCATAGACTCGCCTAGGCAACATATTAGCACTCGCAAGGTCAAGTTTGGACGCAAAATTTAAACCCTCAATATTTCTTGCGAGCCTAATTCTGCTTGATAAAACAATATCGTTTAAATTATTTTTTTCCATTTTTGTTTCACTTTCAAATAGTATGCGTGGCACACGTTAGTCAATATTTCTTATTTTATCACGAATGACTGCCGCTTCTTCATAGTTCTCTTCTTTAATTGCTCTTTCAAGTTCTCTTTTCAATTTTTGAAGTTCTGTCAGTTGCGGGAAATCATCAGTTTCAAGAACACCTTTTGAAACAAATTCATCTTCAACATGTTCGAGTGAGCCTTGGACTTGATGAATGATTGGAAGAACCAGGTCTTGCATATCTTGATAGCATTTTGGACAACCAAGCGACCCCATTTCCAAAAATTCTTCTCCCGTAGTTCCGCATTTTGAGCAAACTTCTCTGATGTTTCTTGACGGTGTTCCAAGAAAATTTTTGAATCCCGAAAATATACTTGAAACATCTCCAAATAATCCTGAAGACATTTTTTCATGACAAGCACCACACAAATGCTTTTGTGTGGTTTGCCCGTTCACTTTTTTAATAGTGTGGTAGTTTGCATAATTGACTTTGCAATTGTCACATTTCACTTGCATTATATTTTTGTCCTTTTTTGATTACTAGAAAACACAAATTTCAATATTCGCTTCACTTAATAGTTTGCGTGAAAATTCATCTGGATAGTCATCTTTAAATACTATTCTTTTGATACCCGAATTTATAATCATTCTTGTGCAAATTCCACAGGGTTGATGAGTGCAATAAAGAGTTGCCCCGAATATATTAGTTCCAGTTCTCGCGGCTTGAACTATTGCGTTCTGTTCAGCATGAGCAGCATAACAAAATTCGTGCATTGTTCCGCTTTTGATTTTCTTCATCTCTCTGATGCACTCTTCTCTTTCAGTGCAACTAACAATTCCGCTTGACGCGCCATTATATCCTGTTGTCAAAATTCTTTTGTCCAGAACAATGACAGCTCCGACTTTCCGACGAATACAACTCGACCATGTTCCAACAAGACTAGCCATATCCATGAATCTTTTGTCCCATTTTTGATTGTTTTTTTTCATTGTTTTAAATCCTTCGTTTTTTCATTTTTCATCTGTTTTTTTGCACGTTATCTCTGACATGATATTTGATTATGCTTCAAATATTCCCTCAACAAAGCCTTGAGCGTTGAAATCCTCAAGGTCGTCAATTTGCTCACCGACTCCAACATAAACGACTGGGACGCTTAACTCGCCCGATATTGCAAGGACAACTCCGCCTTTTGCGGTGCCATCAAGTTTTGTCAAAATGATTCCGTCAATGTCTATTGCTTCGTCAAAAACATCGACTTGCGAGATTGCATTTTGTCCAGTTGTTGAATCAAGAACAATGTAGTTGAGTCTCATTGCTTCTGGATATTCTCTCTCGATTATGCGAGTTATTTTCTTCAATTCCTCCAACAGGTTCTTTTTGTTGTGAAGTCTTCCCGCAGTATCAACAAGAAGAATATCAGTGCCTTTGCTTTTCGCACTTTTCACCGCATCATAGACAACAGCCCCGGGGTCCGCGCCCTCGGCATGCTTGATGATCTTGACATTCGCCCTTTCCGACCAAACAGTCAACTGGTCAGCAGCAGCGGCTCGAAACGTATCCGCTGCGACAATGGTGACAGACTTTCCTTCTTTTGTGAACTTGTGAGCAAGTTTTCCAATGCATGTCGTTTTTCCAACACCGTTGACGCCAGCAATGAGAAGAACCATTGGATACTTATATTCTGGAAGTTCATTCTCTTCAAGCATCTCTTTCATGAGAATTTTAAGCTCTTGTTTAGTTGGTTCACGGTCACGAAGTAGTTTTTTATTGATTACTTCTTTAAGACGTTCAATTATTATTTCAGTCGTTTCTGACCCAACATCAGATGCAATAAGTGTGTATTCCAACTCTTCATAAAACTCGTCGTCCAAGACACCGCCAGTAAAAACTTGATTAAGTTTGAACCCGATGACATCTTTTGTCTTTTTTAATGCATTTTTTATTTTTGAAAATAATCCCATTTTTTTTAGATTCCTTTTGTTTTTTAAAACCGTTTCGAGTTAATTCCTCGCAATCTTTGGCGCCCACCTTTAGCCCGACACTTCGCAGTCTCACTGCATGATTCATTTTGTTAAATGCTTCTCATTACAAAGATGACAACAGCCATATAATAATTTTCGACCTCTGCCATCACGATTTATTCCACCACAAATTAGCATCGTGCTTTCAATCACACTCCACAAGTAATTGGCGCCAAGTGCAAGCGAAGATAACAATAAAAGAAGAAAAACATCGCTGACATCTGCAATTAAAACATGCACAATAAGAACGAAAACAAATGTCAACGCACCAGCTATTCCGATTCCAAGTTGAATAATCGCTTTTGCTAGATAGCCCAGATAAAAATTATGACTACCAAACCCAATTAATAGAGCTAATGCAACCGCACCATGAATTCTTTTTTTACTGATTTCATTTCTCTTTTTTTCTCTTTCTAGATTTTTTGCACTCGCAATCTTCATTTTTCCATGCGATTTTAAATGCTCTGTCGCAACTCTTGCAAGGACAACATTTTTGCACTGCCTGCACGCAATCGCCTTTTTAGTGTCATCAAATTCAAGATTTGCTTCGCAATGTGGACATTTTGCTTTTTTTAATGCCATATCATTTTCTCTCCAAGTGATACTAATTCTTTTTTAGAATCTTTCTGACAAAATCTTTTGCTGAATTGTCAACTACTATAACGGAAGTTTTTAACTCCTTTTGAAACTGTTCAAATGTCATATTATCAAGAAACAAATCGTCCTTTCCAGAATCTCCACCGTCTTTTAGCATAACTGATGATATTAGCAATCGTTCTCCGATGTCCTTTTCTCTTAGTTGATTGATTATATCAGAACCAACCACAAGACCAGTAACGGTCACAGATCGCCCAAAAAATTCGTTTTCAACCCCAAAGACATTGATTGTTCCACCAAACTTATCGGTCAAGATTTTTGCCTTTTCCTTGATGAACTCAAGAGTCCCCATTCCAGTTGCGACGCTGATATTTCCAATTTCAATATCTTT
>WQSV01000051.1 GCA_009787685.1 Bacillota bacterium | reverse complement strand
AGTCGAAGACTGTTGACAAGGGTCTTCGACCCGTTTGTTGGGGTGGTTCTAGTATTAGCAATCTCCGACAAAGGCACTGAAAGTGCTTGACAAAGGTCTTCAATGCCTTTGTTGAGATTGTTCCATGTAGTAGCAGTTTCCAACAAAACTGTTGAAAACAGTTGACAAGCGCTTTCAGCCATCTTTACGGAGAGTGCAAGTGTAAGCAGACTCAACAAACCAGTCGAAGACCCTTGTAAAGGTTTTTAACCTTATTGACGGAGAGTGCAAATACACGCGGAATCCGTCAAACCAGTCGAAGACTGTTGGCAAGCGAAAGCAAAACAATTTAGCTGGTATCCACCGCTTAATGACGACAAAAATAGAAAAAATTCGACATTTCGTGTTGAAATGAACTAAGAGAATTTAAAATTTTGCTCCTAGACTGATATGCGAAAGTAATCAATACCCGTCCTTTTATGTATGACAAAAGCATTTTCAATTTGAAAAACAATTTTAACTATCAACAGCTAATCCCTCAAAATTTTTTGCAATGATAACAAGTATATTTTGACTCCGCAACAAAAATATCCATGCAAACTAATCTAGCACCTTTGGAAAAAAATTAATCACACTTGCAAAAATTACTTGACAACTTCTCAATCATGTGATAAAATACTCTAATAAATAAACTTATATGTATTTGAACAAAATATATATATAAAAGAAAATAGGAGATAAAAAATGAGAAAATTAATGACACTTTTGTTGTGCGTATTGCTCGCTTTTCCAGTCTTGATGTTAACAGGCTGTGATGGTGGACTTGATCACACAGAAAGATGCAGAGAAACGGGGAGAATTAGGGTCCTAATGGGACTTTGGCCAACAGCATCTGAACCAGAACTAGTGGAAATCTTTGAAGAGAGAAGAGAAAGATTTGAAAGAGAAAACACAGACTACATGATTGTCCCATCTTCTTTTAACTTTAACCCGGGAACATTTGGAACTCTTGCTCACGCTGGAAATGTTCCAACAATTTTTCAAGCTTATTTCACTGAACCAAGAAGACTTGCTGATGCTGGCTGGATAAGACCAATCACAGAGCAATTCAATGCAATGGGTTGGACCAACTACATGAACCCATACATGCAAGAAATCTTAACCCATAATGGCCAACTTTTTGGAGTCCCAAGAGACGGCTATGGACTAGGACTGCTTTTGAACACCAGCATTCTTTCTGATCCAGACGTCAATCTTTTGAGAAGAGATGCAAGTGGCAATGCAATAATGTATCGTGCTGATGGCACTCCATACTACCCAACAACATTCGATGAACTCAAAGAGTGGTCTCTTGCTGTTAACAATACTTGGCATGGAAGACACGGATTGACAATCCTAACGGATGGAACGGGTGCGGGATGGCATTTGAGCAATATTGCTTGGAATTTTGGTGCGGACAGACTTCAAAACCCTCCAGCAACTGCTGGCGGAAATTGGACAGCAAATCTTAACGACTCTTATGTCGTTGATGCTCTTGAATGGATTCAATTAATGAGAGCAAGTGGCGGTGCAGTTCCAGAAATGAGAAATGATGGACAATGGCCAGCGGATATCTTGAACGCTCGTTCAGCGATGGCAATCGTTGGAAGTGATGCCATTGACAATCCAATCAGAATTGCTCCTCCAAACGCGACATTAACTATGGATCACCTCGCTCTCGTTCCAATGCCAAGCGTCAGCGGAGTCGAAGCAAGCGCGCTATTTGGTGGTGTTGGTTTCATGTTCTCAAACAGAGCATCTGACGCTCAAGTTAGGGGGGCACTAAAGTTCCTTGAATTCATGGGAAGAGCGCCAATCGACAGTGAACATTCTCGTAGCGCCTTGATTGAGGGTTTTGAATATGCTGACAACAGAGGTTTTGCAGTGACTCCAACGATTCGTCCTTGGACTAATCCAGCATTCAACTCAATGATGGATTACATTGAAAGAGAGCGTGAATTCACAAACAGACAAGGCGTAACAAGACAGGGTGCAATTAACGTCAACATGTATTACTTCGACAGCTTCTTCAATCGTCTTTTAGGACAAGAAGGACATGAGCCGATGATAAGAGCAGAGGAGCCTATGATTGCTCAAGATATGTATCGTCACATGGGAATTGCTGTTCGCGCAGTCTTCCAAAATCACAACAGAAACAGAGATAACCTTCAAGGACTCTTAAACACAGCAAACCTAAACTTTCAAAGAGACCTCGACAGACATGTCAACTAATTTCCCCTCACGGATAAAGGGCAAAATTAATTTATATTGCCTTTATAATTCTTAGATTTAAAGTAGTGACTGGGATTGAGGATGGAACTTGTTGTTGAAAAATGCTAAAGTTGTTTTTAAATTTTTGAACATTAACACCGTTCCCGCGACAAGTTGCGAGTATTAAACTTTCAAACAAATCAAACAAAAAGCAAAGCAAAAACGAATAAATAACTATGGAAATCATCCAAAAACGAAAAAGAATCAAATTTAAAAAGAAAGATTTAGTGGGCTGGCTATTAATGCTTGTTCCACTAATTCTGTTTGGATTTTTTGTTTGGTATCCAATGATTCACAATGTGATATTGTCATTTAGTGAAACCAGAGGGTTCAGCATCGTTGGTTTTGCTGGTTTTGACAACTTCCGCTATATTTTCACAAGCCCAGACTTTGGAGCCGCTGTTGGAAACACATTCCTTTATGTTCTTTATTCACTAGCAATCGGATTTATCATACCACTATTCATAGCACTTCTTCTAAGCGAAGTCATCAACTTTAAAGGATTTTTTAGGGTTTTCTTCTATCTTCCAGCAGTAATAAGTGGTTTGACAGTCGCACTACTTTGGAATCAAATGTTGAGTGCAAGTGAACAAACTGGTGTTTTTAATGTCATTTTGGGAATGTTCAGAATACCTCATTTCAATTGGCTTCAACATGAATCTCCGCATGTGGTCATTCCATTGATTATCATGACAATGACATGGAGAGGGTTTGGAGCAACAATGTTAATCTATCTTGCGAACTTGCAAACAGTCGACACGGAGCAGTATGAAGCGGCAAGAATCGACGGAGCAGGAATTTTTGGAAGACTTCGTGCAGTAACATTGCCACATATTATTCCACTAATTAGAGTTCTGTTTGTTCTTCAATTGATTTCAGTCTTCCAAGTTTTCACTGAACCTTTGGTCATGACTCATCCAGATTCAACCGTTGCAGTAAGCCTATTGCTTCTAGCGTTCCGCTACACAGAACGACAAGAAGCAAACATCGCTTCCGCAATCAGTGTTTTCACTTCTCTTCTAATAATAACCATAACGATTTTCTATCTGTGGATGACGAGAAGTGCCGAAGACAAAAAGAAAAAGAAACAAGAAAAAGCAGTCAAAAAACAAAACAAACTAAGGCTTCGACCAATTCAATAATGATAAAAGCAAAAAGAAAAAGAATCTGGTTCAACAAACTAAGAGACAAAAGAGAAGGTATTTTAACCTCACTAGACTATCGCAAGCTTCGCAACAAGATAGTCTATGCTTTGATATTGCTCTCACTCTCTCTAATGGCGTTCATAACATTCTTTCCTCTTTTGTATTTGATTCTTTCAGCAGTCGGGCCAGACCGAAGCTTCTATATCTATGGAGGGGAAGAGTCATTCAGATTTTTCACAGGGTTTGCATTTTCAAGATTCGCTGATGCTTGGAATATCATCGGACTGACAATGCCATTACTCAATTCACTTGGAGTTGTTGCAATAGCAGTCGTAGTTTCAGTTGTTTCAAATGGAATATTGGGTTATGTTCTCGGAGTCGTCAAACCTAAAGGTCACAAAATCGTTTTTGGTGCTATCATGGTTGGCTATATGATTCCTGCAATGACAGGCATGGTTCCACTTTATTCAGCGCTTAGTGCGATGGGAATGCTCAACAGCATCATTCCAATTTCAATAATTTTTGGAGCGAACGCGTTCTATCTTGTCATGTTCCGAAACTATATGGCACGTCTTCCATCTGCTATTTTTGAAGCAGCAGAAGTTGATGGAGCGGGACAATTGAGAATATTTTTCAGAATTGTTTTTCCTCTTTCAGGGCCAATCATTTCGGTTATCGCAATTTTCACAGCAACAGCCGCGTGGAGTGACTTCATGTTCCCATATTTGATTTTAAGAGGTGGAACACCAAACTCAATGACTCTAATGGTTCGAATCTATGACGTTATTCAAGGTGGAGCTTATAACATTGACGATCAAATTATCTATATTCTGCTGTTTATTTCAGCAATCCCACTAATTTTGATATTTCTCATTTTCCAGAGACGAATCACAGCAACATCTGTCACCAGTGGAATCAAGTAGTAAAAAAATATTGTTTGGGACGTCGAGTTCGGTGTCCCAAACAAAAAACATAAAAAAAAATTTAGGGAAGACATTCTGTCCCCTCAAGAAGGAAACAACAATCATGCCAAAAGTAGCAACTGAATACTATTCACATCACGAATGGAACGTCCGCGAAGAGGGCTTTGACATAACAAGAAATCAAGTGTCAGAGTCCATTTTTTCGCTTGGAAACGAATACATGGGTGTCCGTGGTTATGCCGAAGAGGGCATTTCAGCTCCAACTCTTCAAGGTTCATATTTCAACGGAATCTATGAATATGCAAAAGAAAAAGAAGGCTTTCACTACAAAGGAATTGTCGACAGAACTCATTTCATGGTCAATTCGGTCAATTGGCTCAAAGCAAAAATAGTCGTCGGCGGAGAAATTCTAGACACTGCAAAGTGCAAAATCTCAAATTATGTTCGAGAGCTAGATTTTAGAAACGGATTATTGACTCGCGAATTCATCCTTGAAACAAATAAAGGAAAAGTCAAACTAAAATTTTCAAGATTCATCAGCATGAACAAATGCGAAAGGGGCTATAGCAAAATCGAACTCGAATCAATTGACTTTGATGGAGATGTTGAAATGGAACTCTCCCTTGACTTCAATGTTTTGCATTGGGGAAAAGATTGTTATTGGCAAAAAGGTGTGACCGAGAAAAAAGACGGTGCGGTCGCGATTGAATGTTTGACATTGAGTGGAGCGCAACGCGTTGCATCTGCAATGAAAATTGTCTCTCCTCACAAAGGAAAAGTCTTTGAATCAGCTCAAGAAATCGGCGAAAAATTCGTGTTCAAAATGAAAAAAGGCGAAAAAACTGATTTCGTTCGCTATGTGACGAATATTGCAGAGAAAAAAACTTCAAGATCATTAATCATGCCAACTGCACTCAGCGCTGTTATTGAGCAAGCAAAAGAGGGTTTTGAAGTCGCGCTTGAATGCAATAAGACATTCTATGACAAAGTGTGGTGTGAAAGCGACATTGAAATCAAAGGCGACATCAAAAACCAACAAGGCATCAGATATTGTATTTTTCAACTTGTTCAAACCTATCACGGACTTGACCCTCACAACAACATTGGCGCAAAAGGCTTGACGGGCGAAGCATATTCGGGTCATGCATTCTGGGACACCGAAACATATTGCTTGCCATTTTATCTTCTCGGCAACCTTGAAGCCGCGAAAAATTTATTGCTTTTCCGCTATAACACTCTTGATCAAGCAAGACAACGTGCAAAACAACTCGATTGTGTTGGAGCATGTTATCCAATTGCAACATTAAACGGTTTTGAAGCATGCACTCTTTGGCAACACGCGTCACTTCAATTTCAACCATCAACGGGAGTTGCTTATGGTGTTTTTCACTACATGAACATCTCGAATGACACCGATTTCCTTTTTGACTATGGTGTTGAAATGCTCGTGGAAGTTTCACGATTCCTTTTCTCTCGTGGAGATTTTAATGCGGACAGAAGCAAATTCGGTTTCTATGCCGTCATGGGACCAGACGAATTCCAAATGATGGTCAACCATAATGCCTACACAAACTATATGGCAAAAAGAACTTTTGACTACACCTTGGAAGTTCTTGCTGAACTTGAGAAAAAAGACTCAAAAAGACTGAAAACAGTTCTCGACAAAGTTAAATTCGATCCAAAAGAAAAGGAAAACTACCTCGAAGCTTCGAAAAAAACTTATATTCCAGAAAACAAAAAAACAAAAGTAATCGAACAACACGAAGGCTTTTTTGATCTTCCACACATTGATATTCAAAAAATTCCTCCAACAGACTTTCCGCTCTACTACAACTGGTCTTATGACAGAATCTATCGCAACGACATGATAAAACAGCCAGATGTTTTGATGTTCATGTTGTTATATCCAGATGATTTCAATATCGACGTCTTGCGCGCTAACTATGAGTATTATGAGCCAAGAACAATTCACGAGTCTTCGCTCTCTCCATCAGTCCATTCAATTTTCGCTGCGGAACTCGGAAAACTCAAAGAAGCGGAAAAATTCTTCTCATTCGCAACAAGAATGGATCTTGATGACTACAACAGAAACACAAACGAAGGACTCCACACAACAAGTATCGCAGCAGCATGGCTAAACATTGTCTATGGTTTCGGTGGACTAAGAACTGATGGAAAAATGTTAAAACTCAATCCAGTTCTTCCGCCATCATGGAGTGGCTATAGTTTCAAGTTCAACTACCACGGAACGGTTGCAAAAGTGACAGTCGACAAGTCTGGAGCGAAAATTGAAAAAATCTCTGGAAATGGTTTTGAATTCTTGCTTGCTGGCAAAAAAACAAAAATCTAAATCTTTTGATACTTTGAACGCTTTTAACATAAAACCAAGTTGGATATAATCCAGAAAGGTGAGCATTCACGAGTCCAAATAATTTTGTTCATAATCAAATAAAAAAATGGACTTTAGGGCGGTGCTATTTTCAAAGACATTTCATTTTGAAAAATAGTATCACACTAGTGACAAATTGAAAGTCAACAGCTCGCAAAGCTTTTCCAAAAAAATGCAACAAACGAACGAAATAAAAAAACTTCTTAAAAATGACGAGAAAAAACTCGTCATTTTTAAGAAAAAAAACAAAAAGCAACTAAAAACCAAAAAGGATATTTTTGACAAACATCCTTTAAGGCTTTTCTTTGGAAAACTTTTTGTTTTTATTTCATATCTCTTGTTTTATCCTTTAATCAAAATAAAATATCGCTTAAAAATCGAAAACAAAAATATTAAAAAAATGGTGAAGGGCAAAGGTGCAATCATCGTCATGAATCACTCAAGCGAATTAGATGGAGCAGTGCTAGTATTCCAAATGCTCCCAAGAAGAACATGGGTGACAGTTCCCGAATTCGTTGCGTCAAGAAGACTAAGCACTATTCCGTTTCCACAAGACCTTGCAAACATGAGAGCGTTTAAAGAAGTCATCAGTGAAAGACTTGAGAAAAAGCAGTTAATATCTTTCTTTCCAGAAATTACTCCATCTGACAATATCCAAACTATTAGACCGTTCAAAAACGGGGCGTTTCGATTCGCTGTCCAGAACAATGTCCCAATTCTTCCTTGTGCAATATGCTTCAAACCAAGAAAACAAAAAAAAAATATCGCAAAAAAGTATCGCGCCACCCTATGTTTTTTTGAACCAATCCATCCAAACTTAAACATAAACGAAACCGAGGCAATAGAAGAAATGAAAGTAAAAACCCATTCATTAATCTCGGAAAGAGTTGAAAAGAATGTCACAATGAAATAAAAAAAACTCCCAACAATTCGTTGGGAGTTTTTCGTTTGTTTTTTGCGACAAAATTTGAAATAATCAAAAAAAAGCAAAATCAACTAACACCAATCTAAATAACAAATAAATCATTTAGTAGCAATCTCATGGAAACGGTGTGGTTTGCAAAAATGTTTCATTTTGCAAACCACACCGTTTCCAATGTCAAATCGCAGGTATTTTAAGTTCAGATGTCAGTCAATCACCTTCAAGTTCCCAAAATATCCTTAACAATCTCAATCGAACGCTTTGCCGCCATCTCTTCAAACTCTTCATATGACATTATCGCATTGTCATCAGCTCTGTCTGACACAGTTCGAAGAGAGAGAAACTTGACATTAAACATCTTGCAAACTTGAGCAATCGCCGCGGTCTCCATGTCAACCGCAATCGCCGAAAAAGTCTCTTGAATCCACTTCGACTTCTTGTTGCAACTAACAAATTGGTCGCCAGAGGCAACCGTCCCAAAGTGGTAAACTGGCTCATTCTCGTCACCGATTGTTCCACGTCTCAAAACAGAAATTTTCTTTGCAAGAGGCTTGTCATGGGCGAACAAAGCCTCATCTTGTCCCTCAACTTGACCAATAGGCAAACCAACAGGTGTCAAGTCATAATCATGTTGAACACTATGGTTTGCAACAATAACATCACCTTGACGAGTCCCTTTTTTCAAGCCTCCACAAACGCCAAGATTGATGACATATTCAACAGTATCATATTCGCTCAACAGCACCGCTGTCGCAGTCGCCGCAGAAACTTTGCCAATACCACTTTTAACAATAACAACATCTTTTCCGTTCAACT
>WQSV01000050.1 GCA_009787685.1 Bacillota bacterium | reverse complement strand
AAAACTTCTTCCTCCACTTTCCCATGTGTGTCGAACATAAACATCCAAAGGAGGATCTAGTCGATTAACATAAAAATACACTTCATTGCTAAGTTCACTGTTGATTAATGCATTTGAATCTTCAGATGCCAATGCTCGAACAGCAATAGTATTGCGACTGCCCACTTCAAATTCTGGAAATATCCACATCCCCATGTTAAAGTCAGTGCTGCCATGCCATAACTCCACCTCAAGGCACTCTCCATTAAGAATAACATTGAAACCTTTGCTGTGATAAATCTTTTGCCAACGCACTTGATTATTCTCAAATCTTAAAATAGGAGTGATAAGAGCAATTCTTTCCCCTAATGGATATCTTGACATTTCAGAGGTTGAATTGGAATAAATTCTTCCAGTGCTTGCTCTTTCTCTGCCTGTTGAAATTGCAGTCACATTAATTCCCCACACTATTTCAATGCAATGCTCACCAATGTGTTCATTGATATCAAAATTGGTTTCATTTGTGTCGAATGTGAAATCAACATATGGATAAGGAATTGATTGCAATCGAATGACATAACCCTCAGAATAATCAATAGCGTTCCATGAGACTCTTCCATTTTCATTGACAACAATATTTGTCTGAGGCAATTCAGTGTGGCGACTAAGCCATACTCTTTGACGAGGAGAATTTCGTCTTGATCTATCACTAATTGCGACCACCGAAAGCATTATTTCATCAAAACGATAAACACAAAAAACTGGTTCTGTGACAGTTTCAAAATAAAAATGACTCCATCCTAGCTTAGCTTGCTCACTTTGATAAACCCTAAAACTTGTCGCCCCCTCAACCTCATCCCATGTCATGACATTGTTGCGAAAATCAAATTGAAAATTTTTCAAACCGTCCACTCTTGGCAGAAAAAAACATCCACTCGAAAAAGTAAGAACCAAAAAAAGCATTAATGATAAAAATATTTTTAGTAATTTTTTCATAGTCATTCTTTCAAGCTTCAACATTTCAAATCATTATACTTAAAGTTTCAAAAAAAGTCAAGCATTTTCAATGCCTTATAAATTTTGATAATATCAACGTTTTGTTTATCATTTTCTACATACTATGCCACACATAACTGACTAAAATTACCGTCCAGAAACATAAAACTCGCCTGTTTTAGCAGTTGGGCTTGAGACAAACGATATATCTTTGTCTGGCCAAATCTGCTTGCAATCACTAATAAATTCATTGAATGCAGAAATTTGTTTTGAAAAATATGGGCATAATGCGATAAATGCTTGAGTGTGGTCGCCTTCTGAAAAAAGTCGTTTCAATCCTGCTTTCATTTTTCTCATCATGTAGTTTTTTGAGTGAATCCTTCCCCCACACTCATCACAATCATCCAAAAGATACTTTCTCAATTCATTGCCCATTTTCTTTCTTGTTAATGCAACAAGACCAAAACCAATACTCCCCATAACACGAGTTTTAACTCTATCTTGAGCAACCTCTGAGCGAAGAAGATTCAAAACATCATCAAGTTGCTCTTCAGAATACATATCAATAAAATCGACAACAACTAGCCCACCTGTGTTTCGAAGTCTCAGTTGCCTTGCTATTTCTTTTGCCGCTTGCATGTTGGTTTCATATATCGTCTGCTCATGATCAACCCCTCCAACAAATTTGTGGGTGTTGACATCAATTGCAGTTAATGCTGTTGTTTTGTCAATATTAAGCGTTCCTCCGCACCCTAGTGTCACTGTTTTTTCAAGGAGTTTATCGAGTTGTTTTATCACACCAAATTCATCTAAAATATCAATTTTGTCATTGTGATATTCAATAAGATTATGGAAAGACGGATGATGAATTTTGCACTTTTCTTTTAATTCATTTGTTGTTTTTTTGTCATTGCAATAAATTTTTTCGATATTTTTGCTTAGTATGTCACGCACACATCGCAAAAGAAGGTTGTCTTCAGAATGAATCAGTCCGATTCCACTCTCCAAATACTTCTCTGTCACCACCTTGGAAAGCTCTCTCAAAACCTTCGCTTCTTTCTCAATTTCTGAAACACTTTCTTCCATGCAAAGAGTTCTTGCAACAAATCCATCATTAGGCTTCTTGATTTTTTCAATAACTTTTAATAGTCTATGTCGAGTTTCAGCATCCGTTATTCTTCCCGACACACCAGCAAAATCAATTTGCGGAAGATAGAGTAGTAATCTTCCCGGAATCGAGATATTTGTTGTAACCATCGCCCCCTTGTCTTTAGTTTCTTCTTTTGTCACTTGAACCATAACAAAGTCTCCCTCATTAATTTTGTGAGACTTTTCTTTATCATGAGTTTCTCCAATAAATAAAAATGCGTTTTTATTGAGTCCTATATCGACAAATGCTGTTTCCAATCCTGGCAACACATTAACAACTCTACCTTTATAAATATTTCCCGTCAATGAATAATTGTGATTAAACTCAACATAAAACTCATTCAAAAGCCCCCCTTCAATAAGAGAGACTGAAGACATATTTTCTTGAACATCAATTAGAATAGTTCCTTTGTTTGTCATGTTTTCCTTTTTGGTTTTCGACATAATTTTTATAAAAGACCTAATTTTTTATGAAAAGTACTTTTTATCGAAATCAACGCCGTTTTTGTCGTATGTTTTGATTTTTGTTATTAATTTCACCATACTATGCGTGGCAGAGTTTGTTAAAATTTGTTTTGACATAGCGTCTGCCCGCAAATTTTCATTGCCATAACCCAACTGCATTTTTAGTTTATTTTCATTTTGGGATAGTTTAAAAATTGAATTTCGAACATTTTTTGTTTTCCTTTGTCCGGTTTTATCAATCCTTGTCAACAAAAACTCGTCTTTTTTTAAAATCGTGTTCTTGAGGTCAAAATATGGCAAAACCTCATCAAATTCAACAACATAATCCGCTCTTCCGCAATTTGCGGCAAAATTTGGATCTCCGTCAACTGTTTTTGTTTTCAAAATTTTTATGCCTTTCGGAAGGTTTTCATTTAGTTTGTTCTTCACATCTTCCGCAGTTTCAGAAGTCGAAACACAAAAATATTCCGCCCTACTTGCAACACCAAGTGGCAAAGGCTGACAAAAGAAAAACAAGGCATGCGGATTAAACCCCTCGGAATAATTAACCTTAAGACCCGAACGCCTAAAAGCCATATTGAACACCCTCATAATATCAAGGTGCGGAATAAATTCACGCATATTAACTTTTTCAAATTTTACTATTACCATTTTTTTTAGTTACACAACTCACAACGATCATCTCGCATTATTTCGTTATTTTAGAAAACCAGAAATTAAATACTCTCGCTTTGTTCTTCTCTTAATTTGTAAGCCTTTTCGCGCTCATTTTCAAGAAACTCTTGCGAAACTCCAACCGAAATATTATTCCATGGCAATTCGCCCTTCAATTCTCTTGTTAATTCATTTGGATCTAGTCCATTTTTTTTCAGCGCTTCAATCCACTTGTCATAATGAAACTTGTCCGTCCATGCATCAAAATAACAACCACTTCGATAAGCATCTTCAATAACATTCGACATCTCTCTTCCACTTCGACACAAAATCGCTTCTATTTGCGAAGATTTCGCATCATGATAACTATATTTCACACCCAATTTGCGAAGTTCAAATTTAAGATAATTCTGTGTTTTCATCACCTCTTCAAGATGCATTTGTCCCTCTCTTTGAAACGGGGTGAATGGTTTTGGAACAAACACAGAACTTGAAACAGTGAGTCTTAAAGACTTTTTGTTGGTTGCATATTGCTTGTATGTCCACTTGATTTTTTTTGTCAGACTAATAATTTCTTTGACATCCTCTTCAGTTTCAGTTGGCAACCCAATCATAAAATACAACTTCACACCGCTATAACCACTTTCAAACGCTTTTTTGCAAGACAAAAGAATATTCTCTTCTGTTATGTTTTTTTGAATAACATCTCGCAACCTTTGGGTTCCAGCTTCAACTGCAAATGTCAACGAACTCTTTCTCGCCCCATCAATAAATTCACTTTCAAAACTATCAACCCTTGTTGACGGAAGTGCAATATTGACTTTTTTCTCGTCTGCAATCGGCTTCAGCTTCTCCAAAAGCTCCTTCAAATGTGGATAATCACATGTTGAAAGCGATGAAAGTGAGATTTCATCATAACCTATGTCTGACATAACTCGTGAAGCAAGGTCAATCAAGGTGTCAACTTTGCGAAATCTCATCGGACGACAAATAAATCCAGCTTGACAAAACCTGCACCCTTTTGCACACCCTCGAAAAACTTCCAAAACTGCACGGTTATGGACAACCTCCAAATTCGGCAGTATCACTTTCGTTGGGAAATATGTTTTGTCGAGGTCTTTTACTTGTGCTTTTTTCACTGACTCTTGATTCAGACTTGTAACAAAAACGCCCTCAATTCCTGCCACAATTTTCAAAAAATCACTCTTTCTATACGTTCCATTATTCTTCAATTTCGTGTATTCATCACACAGTTTTGGAAGAACTTCTTCACCATCTCCAATCAAAAACAAGTCGAAAAAATCGGATATTGGATGCGGATTAACTGCACACGGCCCACCACCTATAACAAGTGGAAATTCTTCACCTCTCTCACTCGCTCGGAAGGGTATGTTTGCAAGGTCAAGCATGAAAAGAACATTTGTGTAGGACAATTCATATTGCAGAGAAAAGCCTATTATGTCAAATTGTTTTGCTGGAGTTTTTGACTCAAGCGAATAAAGTTCGACGCCATTTTCTCTCATGAGTTTCTCCATGTCAAACCATGGAGAAAACGCAAACTCACATGAAACATTTTTCTTCTCGTTCAAAAGGTGATATAGTATTTTTATTCCCAAATTCGATAGCGCAACGTCATAAACATCGGGAAAACACATCAAAAACTTGCAGTCCGCGTTGTTTTTGACTTTGGGCGCATTAAACTCACCCCCGATGTATCTCGCAGGCTTGTCAACAGTTAATAAAAGGTGTTTGATTTTTTCAAATGACATGATTATCTAAAAGACAGCAAATGCTGTCCAAGTGAGCATTTTTTGACAATGAAAGTTTGTGTGGGCACCATAATCAAGGAACTAAAAAAATTTAAGGAATGATTAGGAAAAGACATCGACCTTGCTATTCTAAAAAACTATATCAACGAAACACCAAGAAGAATATCACATACAAACGACAAATTTGAACATAAATTTTCACTCGCTAGTTTCGTTAAGAATATGCCACTTACTATCTGAAATTTTAACGTTATGCCAAAATCAATGCGTGAACACTGTGCATTAACTCCGAAAAGACCCTTCTTGGAACTTTGTTTGCAGGTAATGTTGGAACCTTTTTTGTTGAAAGCTTTCCTTGAAGTCTGACCGCATCTTGTTCAGAGTGAAGTTTTATTTGCGCGATTGTTCTTCCTTTTATTTCAAAAGTTATCAAGAACCCTTCTATTACTTTTCCGATCGAAATCTCCCCATCATCATCAAAATTATTGACTCTAACAAAGCCATAATCTTTCATTTTATTAAGAATTTTTTCACCATCAACCATTGTTCCTTGCAATCTTAGAATGACCCCCGTTGTTAACTCTCTTCCTTCGGCAACATAAATTTTTCTTTTGACTTGTTCAAGGTCTTGTGAAATCGCGAGCCTTTTAATAATGTCATACTTACTCGGAAGTTCAGCCATATGAAGAACGCGAATATATTTTCCTTTTTCCAAAATTAATTCTTTATTGTCGAGGTTATAAGTTTTTCCTTCATGGATTATCATGACTTCGCGAAGTATGTCTGACATACTATTATCAAAGACAGCAAAAAACAGTTGTTCAGCGACTTTCAAGTGACCTTCATTTGCCAAAACCTCTTTTTGAAACTCACCAACACCCCAAACCCTTCCTCGAACCATTGCATCTTCAAAATACTGAAGTGGGCTCAAGTTATGGACACTTTTCACTCTTTCTTTTGTTGCAGTGTAATCTTTTGTTATAATTTTTTGGACACTTTGAGACGATTCATTTTTTGTGATAAAACTCAAGAACTCCGAACATGATGGGTCATTTTTTGACATCAATAATAGCTTTACTATTTCAGATTTTGTTTTCGCATCCGCTGTCATATAGAGGTCTTTTAACATAGACGCATAATTAACATTATACTTCAAAAGCCATTTTCTTATTTCTCTCTTGTTTGTCCCCGAAAAGAAAATCAGTCTCTCCACAAGCAAATTAAAAGTTCTATCCGCATCAACTTTCATAAGAACATGATAACATCTTAGTCCGACATCATATTCAGTCAATATTGCAAGCACTTTGTCATAGTTCTCAGTTGCTTTTTTTAGAAAATAAGATTCTACTGTTGTTTGCCACGCCTGCAACTTGTCATACTCCGTGTAATAAACTCTCACCAAAAGCGGAGCAAACTCATCTTCAGTGATTCCAACTTCATTTGCTATGTCCAAAAAAAGATTAAATTTTCGAGCGTCCAAATGAGTCAACCCACCCGCTTTCGTGACAAAATCCAAGTTGGCATATTCCTTGTTAATCGTCCCACATGAAATAACAGCACACAACTCTTCAAATCGTGACTTTGACAAAAGGTATTTCAGCAAATCTTTCTTTTGTGCATTATTGGTTTCGTTTGAAAAAAATTTCTGCCCCGTTATGAGCCAAACCGCTTCATTAAACGCAGTGTTTTCTTTTGGTGTTTTTAACATACTAAATTATTTTAAAACAAATTATATAATTTGTCAAGCATCTTTGATGCTCTTGTCGGAGAAGTTCTAGTAAAGGAAATCTCTCACAAATGGGCTAAAAGCCCTTGTCAACAGTCTTCAACTGTTCTGTTGGGTTCTGCTTGCATTTGCATTCAGCGTCAAACTGGTTGAATACCCCTCAAGCATCTTTGATGCTATTGTGGGAGATTGCTATTATTAGAAACATCCTCTCACAAAGGGGTCGAAGACCCTTGTCAAATCTTTTTGTTTAGTCAATTAACGCTCTTAAAAACCAATAATATAAAAATTTTTTTAAGCTAAAGATAATTTTAAAAATGCGAACAGCAAAACACCTTCGCACTTTTTTGAAACTAATTTTCCAATTTCATAATTTTGTCAATTCTTTTTTGGTGTCTTTCTTCTTTTGAAAATTGAGTTGCAACGAATACATCGACTATGTCGAGCGCCAACCCCATTCCAACGACCCTCTCTCCAATTGCAAGAACATTTGCGTTGTTGTGAAGTCTAGTTGCTTTGGCTGAAAAAGTATCCGAACAAACCGCGGCCCTTATACCTTTCATTTTGTTCG
The DNA here is from genome assembly GCA_009787685.1 of Bacillota bacterium. Taxonomy (GTDB): domain Bacteria; phylum Bacillota; class Clostridia; order Christensenellales; family Pumilibacteraceae; genus WRAY01. Next base: position 1,203 of record WQSV01000050.1, on the reverse strand, counting down.
CAGTCATGCTCATTCCAATGCCAGTTCCACAAACGAGAATTGCAACATCGCTTTCGCCTTTTTGGACGCTTTCACACGCTTTTATTGCAAAATCCGGATAGTCAACCGCGATTGTGTCAAACGCGCCAAAATCATTTGTTTTGACACCTTTATCTCTGAGATGTTCATTAATTTTTTCTCTTAATGCCACAGCCGCGTGGTCAGATGCTAATGCTATTTTCATTTTTTTCTCCTTATTTGTTTGGTTATTTATTTTCATGATTTTTCATGAATTCTAATAGTTCATTCAACGAATACTGCAAGTCTTCCGCTGTCCTCAAATAAACCGAATTTTCCATCATATAAGGATCAGAAACATCTCCCAAACGAGATATGTCAGACATACTATGACATTTTTCGCTTATTTTTTCATTAATAACAGCGTTTTTATGACGTTCTGTCATGCAAATCACAAGATGAGCTTTTTTCAAAAGACTATCGGTTGCTTTTTTTGATTTGTGCTTTTTTACTAACATACCCAGTTCTTTAAGAGCATATTTTGAGCCTTCACTCATACCACATCCAACTTCAGCATGAGTCCCACAAGACGAGGTTGAATATTCCTTATCGAGTCCATTTTCTTTCAAGATTGTTCGAAAAATCACCTCCGCCATTGGCGAACGACAGGTGTTACCCGTGCAAACAAACAAGATGTTTTTTTTGATAGTTTTTGATTTCGTTGTTGTGTTTTTTTTCATAATTCACTCTCTCAATTACGCACGCTAATTGCCTTGTGCGGCCTTTTTTATTCTATTGTTGATTGCTCTTCCAATACCAGAATCTCTTGCCAATTCACAAACAATCACTTCATATCCATCTTCGTCTGCCTTTCTAAAATTAAGGAATAGGTTTTTTGCATATTCTTCTGCGTTCATACAATTTTTCATGGATATAATTTTCACCTTTTTTCCCCTAAGCCCAACAGGCAAAATTGGATACCCGCCATTCTCAATGAAGATGACTTGTGCTTTCGGGGCATAATGTCGATATTTCATTCCGGGACAAAGTGGAGTTTCACTTTTCGTCAAAACATCGACTTTTTCGCCTAAAAACACCTCTATTTCCTCTTTTGAGATCTTTCCTTCACGAAGTATGCGTGGCATAGTATTGGATAAATCAATGACTGTGCTTTCAATTCCAATTTCACACTGCCCTCCATCAAGG
>WQSV01000049.1 GCA_009787685.1 Bacillota bacterium | reverse complement strand
AACATCTATCCCACTAGGTGGGGAGGCTTGAAAAAGTCTAGCAAATGCAAAAAAGTCGGTCAAGGGCGAGCGAAATAAAAAAGCACCCTCTAGCAAAAAAGCGGAAGATGCCTATATTTTGACAACAAAATTGTATTGCGAAAAATGTGGTGCGTTAATGACTGGAGTTTGCGGAACTTCCCACGCAGGAACAAAACATTTTTACCACAAATGTGCTAACTATCGAAAAGGTTGCAAGAAAAAGAATATCCAAAAAGCGTTGATTGAAGATGTAGTCATTGAAGATACTTTGAAAATTCTTGACGATGAGTTGATTGACAAAATATCGCAAGCACTCCATGACCTTTTGCAAGATGAACAAAAAAGCGGTAATATCGCAAGGCTTGAAAAATTGCTTGCAGACAACAAGAAAGCGGTTGACAACCTTATGAATGTTTTAATGGCGGGGAAAGCATCGGACTTGATGCTTGAAAAACTCGACCAACTTCAAAAGGAACAGGGCGAATTGCAGTTTCAAATTGAAACCGAACAGAGCGAGCATTTAGATTTTAAGTTGCCCGAAATTCGCAGATACATGAAACGATTTAAGCACCTTGACTATTCTATAACAAAAAACCGCCAAGCACTCGTTGACACTTTTGTCGATAAGATTTGGCACTATGACGATAAAAACGCAAAAATCCGCTACAAAGTAACGGATTCTCGTGGTTCGTTTTTGGAACGATTGGTTGCGGGGGTAGGACTCGAACCTACAACCTTCGGGTTATGAGCCCGACAAGCTACCATTGCTCTACCCCGCGACATTTTTGATGTTTTGTCTTTTTTTGAAAAACAGTGCATCAATTGTCACTTGTTATTTTTGCAACAGTGGCTAGTATAGCATTAAAGGTGCTAAGGTGTCAAGGATTTTGGGGTGGTTTTTTTGAGATTTTTTGTTAAAATATTGCGAGAAAAATTTGCTTGGCTGTGAGATAGAATAGATTTTATTGTGTTGTTTTCCACAAGGAGTATCTTCTTCCTAATCTCAAAATGCCATTTTGCATACTCCAAGTTCTGTTGCTTGAAATTATTTTCAAAACATTTTCGCCACTTGCGAATGGAACCTCTGAAAGAATAATCATTGTCGATGCCCAAGTGCTGATGTTTTCAAAGACTCCATTGGTTTCAGTATTCTTGATGTAGACACGATATTGCAGAAAGCTGGTGCCACCATCAAGATTCCAAGTCAAAAAGTTATCGTTGACCTCAAAAGTGTGTCCCGCGTCAAAATCCTCGTCGCAAAAGTTAATCTCAAAATAGCTCCTTGTTCTTTTGAAAGAAAGCGTTCCGTTGTAGAGAGTAAAAATGTGGTATTCTATAGATTTGACCCAAATGATGTTTGCTCCTGCTGTCATCATTAGGTCTGAGAAAGAATGAGGACTTCCAGAATTGCCGAACCACCAACCACGAGTGGATTCAAGTTCGTTGCTTTCTGGTCTTTGAATATAGTTTCTGTAGCCCATTCCTTCAATCATGTTTTCCCAGATGAACCGACCATAATCGACGAAACTGAAAGAATAGTTTCCTTCAGCGAACATTTTTTCAACCGTCAATTCCCAATAGCCAAAGCTCCCTGCAAAGAACAATGTTCCGTCTTGATATTCCCAACGACGAATTCGCGAGCTGACTCTTATTGTCGCAGTCCCTTCTTTTAAATTTAGTCTGGAAATCAAAAGACTCTCGACTCCAAACGAGCTTGTTATTTCTGGAACAAATCCGTTTCCGTCATGGCGGTTAACATAGACATCATACCAGCTGACATTACTGTTCCAAGCAAAACGATTGCCTTGCACGATTTCAAAATAATATTCAACAAGAAAATTTTCTTCTGAAAACTCAAAACTCTTTGAACCGAATATTCTTCCAAAAATCAAAAATCCGTCATGATAGAGCCACGAATTGTGGCTGTGTTCAACCCTTATCGTGTTTTTTCCCTCGGTCAAAGTTAGTGCAGAGAGAAAAACATTAACGTTTTGAGGGTTTCTTGAAAAAAGAAACAAATAGCCACGTCCGTCGTGTCTGTTGACATAGAAATTATAGAAATTGTAGTTTTTCAAAGAAGGTGTTCCGCTCCAAACGAGCCTTGACTCGTCTATTGCGACTTCTAGACTTTCGGTGTTCACTTCTTGATATTCAAAATTCCAATAGCTCACTTTTCTTTGGACAAGTAAATTTCCATTTTCATAGAGAAAGTCATAACCCACGATTCTAACAACAACATCTATTTCATCTCCTTCCAAACGAAGAGCTGAAAAATTTCTTCTTGGAATCAATGGAGAGTTCGTTCCAACAATTTGGAAATGCGGATTCACTCCTTGTCCGACATAGACCCTATAGGTTGTTGCGCCTTCACCCCATTCAAAAGAGCCAGCACCAATAGCAATATTTCTTTTGACCAAATCAGTTTTTTCTTCAAATTCAACATTCCAATAGCCTGTGCTTGTTATTTGGGTTATTGAATTTTTGTCACTTGTTGTTTGGGTTGCTCTGACTCTGACTGTGTTCATCCCAGAAGTTAAGTCAAAGTGTCTTAGCTCAACTCGATTTCCGATTCTTGAATACCTGTCAACAAAACCTCTTCCATCATGGTCATTGAACTCAAGAGAATATCGCTCGCCAACAAAACCATTCCAAACTAGCACATCGTTTTCAAGATGAAAATCATAATACGTCACTCTTGATTTGCTGCTGAATTGAAAATCCCATGAACTGACATTTCTGTTTCTTGTTATGGTTGCTGTTCTTTGTTGAAAGCTGCTAGTGAAATCAATGCTTGTTTCAGTTGCAACAAAAATTGTGTTCTTCCCTTGAGCGAGTTCAAGACTGCGTAGTTCTCTTGATCCACTTGAACCAGCGGACCTTCCATCTCGTTGAAGACCTCTGCCATCATGAATGTCAAGATAGACATTATAAGACGGATTTCCGAAAAAATAGAGACTCCATCTCAGAGTTTCTCCATAGGTTCTGAAAGTGTGATAAACATCGCTGTCCTCAATAACATAGTTGAAATTAATATGACCAACATGACGCACTTGTCCGTCTTCACTCCATCTTATTGGAGATATGACTCTAAGAGTGTTGTTGCCAACAGTTGGGTTTAATGAAGATAGCCAAAAACCCTCATTAGTGACTTCTCCCATTCTCCCAATGCGGACGAATTCATCTTCTGTGTTAAGTGAATTTCTCAAATAAACAGAATAGCCCCACATAGTGTAGCTTGGAAGTGTTTCCCATCTCAAATGATTGCCCGATTGCCAAAATCTATAATTCCTTTCAACAAGCGGAATTTCATTTTCGTCGTCGTTGCAAGAAACCAAAAACATCACACCAAAAAATGATAGTGCTATTAGAATCAAGGTAATAACAACGACTTTCCAATGTTTTTTGAAAAAGTTTTTGAATAAATTTCTTGATGTGTTTTTGACGACCATGTTTTTTATTATATCATAAAATTTTCTAGGTGTCAAGTTTTTTTGTGAAAGAATTTTTTGAGTCAGGCGGAATGTGCAATTTGGATAGGTTCTTTCTTCATGTCTTGTCACGGAAACGGTTTTTTCACTTTTTCAACGTTAATATTTAATGCGTAATGGTTGTCAAAGTTTTCTATCTAGAAGTGTTGTTTTTGAAACAGTCTCCTTCAATTAATCGGGCGTAATTATTATTTTACTTTGATAAGCCCTCTCCGCGACAAGACTGCAAGGCATCGGGCTAAATGATAATGCAGACAAAGACCGTGAGGAATCAACCCGAAAGGATTAAAAAAGGTGGAGAGTTATCTTCGAAAGAGTTCGAGAATCCATGAGCGATAGCGGAATGCGCCTGCGTTTTGGATTGGAGCGAGATAACATAATGGCGGATAGATGACACACCACCAGTTATTGCCTTGTCCAGAGCCGAGGACAATCATAAGGGCATAGAAATAACCACTTTCAACGACTAGGTTTGAATAAGCACGCGTTGGGAAGAATTCGCGTGAAAACCTTGCTTGAACTTGAATATTTGATGCAGAGTTCAGAATGCTGAATTCTGCATTGTTGTTGGGATTTTTTTGTGCAGAAGAAAAATTATCAATGTGACCATTATTCTGCATTGTTTGAATTGCCACTTCCCTAATCGATGACAACTCTCTTTGAATAAACGCTCGAGCATTTGCTATGCTTGTTTTTTGATGGAGAGGTTCTTCTAGGTGAGCTTTGATTGCGTCTCTGACTAGATATTTTTGAGCTTGGTCAAAATCCGAGTTTGAATTCGCAACGATATGTATGCGAATGAGGTCGCAGTTTGGAGTGAGGGTTAACGGATCACAGCCAGCGAAAATTGGAAAAATTAGGACTAGAATAAAAACTGTCAATATTTTTTTAGTCACAAACAATTGGTTTTTTAAAGCCATTTGACGCAGTATGACTGATTTTGCATTAAATAAAACTGTCAATAATCTTTTCATGAATAAGATTATTGACAGTTTTTTGTGGCTTTAAACATATTTTTTAACTTAAAAAATTCATGACAAACCTTTTAAGTAAGAATCAATGCTTTTCACACAAGCAAGCCTTTGAAGAAATCTTGCGATTATGACTCAAAATCCTTGATAAGAGCCTTCAGCCCTTTTGAAGGAAATTGCTATTACTTGAACTTCTCCGACAAAGGCATCGAAGATGCTTGACAAGGGTCTTCGACCCCTCTGTTGGAAAATTTCTTGTAAAAGTAATTTCTCACAAAAGGGTTGAAGACCCTTGTGACGCTGAATGCGAATGCAAGCAGAACCCGACAAACCAGTCGAAGACTGTTGACAAAATATTGAAGAAATATTATAGCATAAACAGCGACCTAACCTCTTTGCCAGAATCTTTTTTTTGGGATTTTTTCTTTGCCGTTTTTCATTAAAGCATTTTGGACTGCTCTTTCGACATCTGCACTAATTGTTTGAGACCCATCTTTCAGATAATATGTTCCGCATGCTTGACAGATGACAACTCCTTTGTCGATTAGTTCCAGATCCAAATCGTTGTTGCCACATTGTTCACAACTAAATTTTTGCAATGGCTTTTTCTCTTCTTTGTTTTTGATTTTTGGAGGAATGTTTTCTGAATTAATCATCAAAATTAATTCAACTATTGCAGCCGCTCCTTTTTCACTCGCAAGGTCAAGGGCTGTTTTGTTTTTTCTGTTTGCCAAATCTTTTGCACCATGTTTTAGCAAAAGCTCAACCATGTCTTTGTCAAAGGTTGCAACCGCCATTATAAGAGGAGTATTACCGTCCATATTTTTTTGATCAATATTGACATCATCACAAGTTAAAAGATATTTTGCCACTTCACGATTTTTGGAAACTACTGCATGGTGAAGAATTGTGTTTGAGAAGTCGTCAATTTGATTGACATTTGAACCTGCTTCTATTAGATGTTTGACAGCGTCAAGATTACCACAAAGTGCGGAATAGACTAGTGCTGTTTTTCCAAGATTGTCTTTGTAATCAAGATTAAGTTGCCTTTGTGTTAACATCTTGATAACGCTTAATTGATTGTTTCTTGCCGCATTTATTAGTGCTTGTTCCATTTTTCTATTTTCCTCCTTGAATCCATCGATCAAGTCCGACACCAAAATTTCCGAAAATATTTCGTCAATTTTGGCAAGAGAGCCTAATTGACGTTTTTTCTTCGCTAGTTGTGAGCAAAAATTCGAGAAGTTGTGCTTTGCCTTGCTTGCTCAGAATGTCGATGGCACTCTCGTTTTTGTTGTTCGTTGCATGAATGTCCGCCCCAATTTTTGCAAGTGCCATGATTATTTTGTCTGAAAGATTATGTATTCTTCCTGCATGAGAGGCAAGTATTAAAGGAGTGTCACCGTTGTTGTTTCTTCCATTGATGTTCGCACCTGCCTTGACACATAGTTTAAAAATTTCAAAATGCCCGCTTATCGCTGCGAGATGGATTATTTGAGATCCGTCATCAAGTGAAAAGTTCATGTCTGCACCATATTCCGAAAGTTTTATTGCGGCATCAAATGCGAAGAAATCTTTGTTCATGGACTGAGCCGCATCAAGCATAATTTTTTTGAAAGCTTCATTTAGACTCTCTCTGTTTGTCCCGGACTTTATTAAAAAATCTATGAGTTCAAAACGCTTTGTTTTGTCGTCATTTCTGTCCGTGACACGGTCTTTTTCAAGAACAAGTTCTAACGGAGTTTTTCCGTTGCTGGTTTTATAATTGACATCTGCTCCATTTTTAATTAACAATTTGAGCATTTCAATGTTACGCTTTTCACAAGCAATGTGGATTGCTCTTTTTGTCATGCTGTTGCCTTTTAGTTCTTTGTGAGTGTAGTGCGCATCAACATCAAAGCCTTGGGACAAAATTTGTTTGACAGTTTCAACGTCGCCCTTTTCAACTGCAGTGTGAAAAAGTGTCATTCCTCCTTCCCCAACTTCTTGTGTCGAATTTAAAAATTCTGGCAATGACATTAAAAAATCTTTGACTTCTTTTGAACTGTTTCCTTCGAGTGCTATTTGAAAAAAATTTTTGTCTTGAGAATTTTTCTTTGTGAACCTCGCACCAGCGTCATAGGCTAACGTTGTGAAAATTATTTTTCTGTGGAAATTTGAATCTTTGGTGAAACAAGTTTCAAAACTGCTGTTGACTGTGTTGATGTCAAATCCGTTTTTTAAAAGCGTTTGAAAACTTTGGGGGTCGTCTCTTGACGTCATTAAGGCAATCAACTTGAAAATATCATCAACATCATCAAAAACAAAATCAATATTTGAAGCATTTGCAGTCATAAAATCCACAGCTACTTGAGTTTGGATAGGCGTTCTTGCGAACCCTCCCATGTTGATTAAATCACGATATTTCTCTGTTATTTCTTTAATGTTCATTGTTCTTTCTCTCTTAGATTTTTCGCCAGTCCATTCCCTCTTTTTTTGCAATGCGTTGGACTGCCCATTTGCCAGAAATTGCAAGGGGCAACCCTCCCGGTGGCATCAGCCATTGACCCGCGAGAAACAGATTGTCAACCCCTTTAATCTTTCCATCATGGATTAGTCCTTTTGATTTGTCGGTTTTTCCCCATGCCATCCACGATCCTTTATATGCCCCACAATACCTTTCGCTTGTCAGTGGTGTTGCAACATCAAGAATTTCAAGCTTGTTTTTAAGGCTTGGGAACTTTTCTTCCAGTGTTTGTATTATTTTTTTGCTTCCTTCTTCTTTTGCTTTTTCATATTCCTCTTTGCTCAATTTTTTCCAAAAATCATAATTCCCACCAAAAAGAGTGACTTGCATTATTGACTTGCCATGTGGTGCGAAGGACGGTTCGAAGTTATAGCATTTGTAGCCGAGAGTTCGTTGGAGAGTTCCATAGAGTTCGATGTCTTTTTCAAACGTGAACATTTGAGGAAGCCCCTCCATGTTTCCGTCAACTTTGAATGAGTGAAGAACACTTGACATCAACGGATAGTCTTGTGGGTTTTCGTCGCGCAAATCAAATTCTTCATCTGCATAATTTTTGCCAAGAAGTTTGAGCGACAGATGAGCATCGCATGAAGAGATAATATAGTCTGCTTTAACTTTTTTTCCATTAGTCAAAACAATTTGGGCATTTGAACCATCAACAATATCCATTGACTGAACTTCGGTTTTTAAGAATATTTTTCCACCCAAAGAAAGATATTTTTCTTTCATCCTTTGTGCCATTTTTAATGAGCCACCTCGAGGAGTGTCGGCGTTTCCCGCAATAAAGACGCCATAATTCATAAGGAATTGGCTCATGACGACATCGGAATAAAAGAACCAGTTATTTAAAAGTGATTTGATTGTTGGGTTTTTGAACCTTTCAGAATACTCTTTTGCAGACACACTTAATGTTTTTAAAAGCCTAAAGAAATCACCTTTTTCCTTCAAAAATGCGACTTTTTCTTTTTGTTCAAGAAGGTCAATCGCACAAGGTGATTGATCAACTTGCTCAAATCTTTTTAAATAACCACAAAGGATTTCTATTTCTTCAGAGTCTTCGGGCGACAATGTTAGAAGTTGACATTTGAATTCGTTCAAATCACGACTAAGTGTTATTCTTTTTTCATTTGATTCAAAACAACCAAAATTGTCGAGTTTAATGATTTCAATGTCTTCAGAAAGCGCGCCTGTGTCATTCCACATTCCATTGAGGACTGATCCTTTTTTTGTTCCAGTCAACCAATGAATACATCCATCAATATGATAGCCGTCGCGACTCCAACCTGTGCATTCACCGCCTGCGATTGAATGCTTTTCATAAATTTCTGTTTCAAAACCTGCTTTCTGGGCATAAATTCCAGCCGTCAAGCCCGAAACCCCTGCTCCGATAATTGCTATTTTTTTCATAATTTTTTAGTTTGTTTGTGTGTGTGTTGTCGTTGGGGAATTTTTGCATCACTCCTCCCCTCTTCGCAATTTGACAGTTGTCAAGCATCTTCGATGCTTTTGTCGGATATTGCTATTACTAGAAATTCCCTAACAAGAGGATCGAAGACCCTTGTCAAGCATCTTTGATGCCTTTGTCGGAGAAGTTCAAGTANTAGCAA
>WQSV01000048.1 GCA_009787685.1 Bacillota bacterium | reverse complement strand
TTTTCTGTTGCCGTTGCAATAGTTTCAGCGTCAGTTGAATTTTCGATAACTGCTTGCCAAGATAGTCTTTGCTGTTCTCTTGCTAGTTGTCTTTGAGAGTGCATTGTTTGGAACATGCATTGAGCGCCAATTCCGCCACCATCGCCGATTACTGGCGGACTGTCGACGCGGTTGTTGAGAACAATGTTCAAGACACCCGTCAAAACGAGCAGTGCCACCATCCCAGTGAGAACAAAGATTTTTTTCTTTTTTGTTAACATGTTATTTATCTCCTCCATGATATTTTGAGAATTCTCTCAAATTGATATCTACTGAATTTATATGGTTGTGATTGACCTTTTATGACAACTTTTTTTTATTGAATATTGAATAAGTAATGGTCGGATTTTGACAACACATACTCAATCACTACATTGCTAACACCGCCACTTGAGCAGGGCGAATGTTTAGGAGGGTCACGACTGCATTGATTAATTCTACTCTGACTCTTGGGTCTTGAGCGCCATCGGCGACGATTAGGACTCCAATGATACTTGGGTAGATTTCACGGATTATGACGGGGCGTCCACCTTGGGTGAGTATTGGATTTTGAGTCGAGGTGTTTTGTCCAGACTGAGTCATATAGGCAATGATTATTTCCATTGTTGACTCCCAGTTGATGATTACTTGGGCATTTGAAATGCCATTCACGCTTCTAACAGCATCTTCTAATTGTCTCTCAATCCGAAGAAGTCTGCATTCGCTGTCGCTCACATTTGAATTATTGTTGTTTGAAGTGTTTGCATCGCTTCCAAATGAAGATGAGCAAGTCGTGAAATACAAAACTAGCATTATGAGAACTGCAATTCCAGCAATGAGAAACTCCTTGTGACGCATTTTTTTTAGTCGTCCAAGTATTCCCTTTCCCTCGTTGTCGTTGTTGTTTTCATTTTTCGGGGATTGCGATGAAGTTGTTATTATGTTTTTTGACATAGTTTTTTTGTTGATTATAAAACATTTAATGTTAAATAATAATTATTAATGTTCTGTCGACGAACAGGAGTTCACTGAGTCTTGTCCTCATATGTTCATTTATATTTATATTCATAAGTTCATCAGACATTACTATATTTGAAACATTCACGGTTACTAATGATATTTCAACATTATTGTTTCGCCACCTTCCTGTTATGTCGATTTGAATTCCTGTTATTCCCTCTTCTTGGAGTTGTCTTTCAGCTCCCATTGCAAGGTTCCTCATTCGAAGGTTGTCCATAAATTGAAGAAAATTTTCATCGAGGTTGACGTTGTTGTCGAATATTGATCCATCTCCCATGAAATCAAAACCATTGCGAAAAAGACCGGGCAATGGCAAAATTATGACGAGAACAACCATCGTCCGAAACACACTTTTAATGAACTTTGAAATGCGATGAGTTGGGAGGATGAGTTCAACCAAAGTTCCAATGACCGCAATTCCGAGTATGCTGAGTAGCCATGCTAGAATCATAGTAGTGAATAATGAATAGCGAATAGCGAATAGTGACGGTTAGCTTTTTGAAAAATAATTTAACAACAACTGCCCACTATTCGTTATTAGAAATTCACTAAAAAAGCATTTAAAGAACCAAGTTCCCAGTTGCGATAATCAAGACGAGGAAGATGAAATAAAGGAATGCTACACCGAGGACAACCGCTACTAGCATCTTTGTGTTTTTGGCAAGTTCACTTAAGAGCGAGCTTATCCTTTCATCTCCTAGGGGCTCGCTGAGCGCACTCGCAAGATGCAATGAGAGCGAAAAGACTATGATATTGATAAGTATTGGGGCAACCGAAACAAATAGCAAGATGACCGCTGTCATTCCAACTGCGTTTTTCATAAGAACGCTTCCCGCCATGACGAGGTTCAAACCTTCTGAAAGGTATCCTCCAATTATTGGAACATAGCGCGATATTGCAAAGCGAGCCGTTCGAATACTGACTCCATCATAGACCGATGCTGTTATTCCTTGAACGCTCAAAAAAGCAATGAAAAGGAAGAACACAGTCCCTAAAAGCCATTTTGAAACGGTTCTCAAAAAGCCCGACATTCTTTTGAGTTTGATTGTTGGACTCAGTGATCCCACAACTGTGAAGACGGTTGATAGAATGAACATTGGCAAGATGACAAGCGTGATTAGTTCTGTCACTCCAGATGCTAGTATTGCGACCGAAGGCTGATAGACCGCTGCTGAGGATTGCGCGCCAGATGCGGCCATCATGGTGAGTAGTATTGGAAAGACTATGTTCATTTGTTGCCGCAAAGAAGAAATCATTCCTTGGACGGAGACAATGAGGAAAGTCATTTGAGCAAGGACTATGAGAATGATGAGGGAAACAGCCGCAAAGTGGACTATGTTTTCAACGGAATTTGAAGCAAACCGCCCTTTTATTGCATTCATGACGCTAAAGGAAATTGTTATGAGGAGTATTGTGACGACAAGCGGAAGAAACTGAAAAACTGACACACCGAGAACTTGGAGAAGATAGAGAAAAAAGTTTGAATAACTGAGTGATATTTCTCCACTCAAAATACGCGTTATTCTGTCAGCAATACTTCTCGCCCCAAAAACATGTTGTTGTTCGGGTGTTAATGACGCGAGAAAATCATCAAGCTCATCCGTGTTCATTTGACTGAGAATTTCTCTAAGATTTTGATTAAGGTCTTCTTGAGCATTTTCGTTGGCAATGGAGAGCGTTGACGGGAACGGAATGAGAAAGAAGACAAATAAAAGAGTGAGGACAATTTTTATGACAAATCGCCTTTTTCGAATTTTTCCAATTGCTTTGGTTGGAACATTCGTTCTTGTTTCTTTAAGGGCTTTCTTGCCGTCAAGCATCGTTAGCCATTTTTCTTTTCTAAGAATTGTTGTCATTGCTTGTCCAAACATTAACTTACGATTAACAACAGACAATTTGCAATTTTAATGATAACATTAATTCGCCATCCATCAAGTTGTCGGTTGTCAATTTTAAATTTTAAGAAATTAATTCCGCCACCGTGTCAAAAAGCATAACGACTATTGGAAGCGCTAGTGCCATGATGAGGAGTTTTCCTCCAAGGATTACTTTTTCAGAAACGCTTTTTAGTCCCGCGTCTTCAACTATGCCTGCAGAAAAATCTGCAATATAACCGATGACTATGATTCTGACAATGGTTGAGAAAAGTTGGTTTGGAATGCCAGCCCTGTCACTAATTGCTCTGATGACCCCAAAAATATCTGCAAAATAATCAACGACAGAAAGCACAATCAAAAGACCGCCCGCAATACCAATGAGCAAGGCGACCTCACTTTTATTCTCTCTTAGGAGAATAACACTAAAAGCAGTGATAATTCCTATGCCAGCGATTTGAATGATGTCCATTTTTCTAGTGAATAGTGGAAGTTAGAGTTTTTTAAAAAAATAATTTAACAATAACTATTGACTATTCGTTGTTCACTATTCACTAAAATGTGAATATCGTCCTCAAAGAGTCGAACAACCCTGTTATTAGGTCAACGACCATTAGCAAAACTATGACAAGCCCTGCAAGCGTTGTTAGGGTTGCTATTTCATCTTTGTCAGCTTTTTTGAGAATTTGTCCGACTATTGCGGTGACAAGTCCCACCGCTGCTATTCTGAAAATTATTGTTAAGTCCATTTTTACAAGTGAATAATGAATAGTGAATAATAACGGTTATAGTTTTTATAAATAATTTAACAATAACTATCCACTATTCGCTAAATAAAAATAATGCCAACCGCGAGTCCTGCCAAGAATCCGAGTTTAATGCTCATTGAGCCATATTTTTTTCGCTTTTCTTGAGCTTGATTTTGCATTTGAGAAAATCTTTCTCTGAAGTTTTCGAGTTCGAATATTTGAGTGTGGCTGTCGCTTGTCCCCAAAGAAAGGAAGAATTTTTTCACTTCGTTTCTTTCGCTGTCGGTTAAGATTCCTTTTGATAGTTTTAGACTACTAAAGTCATTGCAATCTATATATTCGTTTATGTTGATGTTTAAGGGTGTTTTTCCGCGGTCTTGAAATTCAGCAAGAACTTGCTTTGTTGTTGTTTTTTTGAATTTCATCTCCGACATAAAAAGGTTCAATAATTCCATGAGCGAGTCAAAATAGTTCGCCCTCTTGGTGAGTCTTTTTGAAAAATAAAGACCCGCCATTGCACCTAATGCCATTGATATTGTTATTATTAAAAAAGTTGTTATCATGTGAAGAAAGCTGAAAATTGAAAACTACAAACCCATGGTTCAGTTTTTGCGCACTAGTCCTTGATTAGACGCACCTGTTAAAAAACATGTATTTTGTTGAAATTTTCGTCATAGACGGCGTCATAAGTTCCCGGACCATGCTTGCTTGAAAGGATTATGTAGCGCTCAAATAATCTTTTTTTTGCTATGTTTTCAAAGCCTTTTTTCGCCAAAATATCATGATGATTGCTTGCATGGACTGATGCAAAAACTTTCACTCCACTCAATGTCGCTTCTTCAATGGCGACAAGATCAGACTGTCCGAACAATTCATCGCAAATTATTATGTCGGGTCTTAGTGCCCTTATAGCGCTTTCAAAGGCATATTCTTTTGAGCAATTTGAAATTATGTCTGTTGAAGTGCCGACATCAAGCTGAGCAACACCATTCGCCACAGCGGCAAGCTCGTTCCTTTCATCTATTAGCAAAATATTCTTTATTGGAGCGTTTGATGCTGCGAGTCTTGCAAGGTCTCGAAGCAATGTTGTCTTCCCAGCTCCCGGAGGGGAAATGATTAGTGTGTTTTTTATTTGAGGTTCAACGCTCACATTAAAGACTCTTTTTGCGCAATTTTTTATTTCATGAGGCACTCGAATATTGAGAGAGGAAAAGTTTTTTACTGTTTTGACCTTCCCCCCGTCCCAGACAATTTCACCACCAAGCCCCAATCTGATTCCTCCGCGTATTGTCAAATAACCCGCGCAAATTTGCTCATTGACGGCATAGAGCGAATAGTCACTAGCTTTCACTACTATGTCATTAATCACACCTTCTCCAACGATGAAAGCATCATCATCAATCGTTTCTTTTATTCCAAATGTTGACAAAACAAAATACTTCCCACCATAATTGACCATGATGGGCTTGTTTGTTCGAAGTCTGATTTCATAGAGTTTTTCAAAGTTCAAACACTTTTTCATTGCCAAAACTACTTTTGACGGCAATATTTTTTCAAGGCTTGTCTGCATTTTGTGTCAGTTAAAAACGATACCTTTTCTTAGAAAGCATCGTTATTAACATCTTATTAGACAAGTTGTGTGATTATGACATCTATAAAACTATTGCCATGATTCCATAAGCAATTAAAGCGAGACCCGCCACAATATGTCCGATGATTGGCGGAAAACGGCGAAGATATTTTGAGAGAAAAAATGTCACGAGAGAGTAGGCAAAATGGGCAATAGCAACAGTCAGTGGAATCAAGACTGTTGAAATCTCAAGTGTAAGGGTGAGTCCTATTGTGATGAACATTGCCTCGACACTCATAAAGATGCCTGTCAACCAGATGTTCTTTGTCGAACCTTTTCTTTTCTTGACTTCTGTTGCAAGCGTTTCATCAACAACATCTTCTTCTCTTTTTCTTTTTCGATGTTCAAAAATAAAATATGCCAAAATCATCCAAACACCGAGCAAAATGAAAATTAGACCAATGATTAAATCAATATCAAAATAGATTCTGTCCCCAATGAAGAGACCCAGAAAGTATCCCAAAAAACAAAGACCGATGAGAGCGATATTGATGACAATGATATGCCAAACTTTGCATCTCTTTTGTGAGCCAAACGACACACCAATAAATAGTGCATCAATTGAGACGAGCAATCCTGCGAGTATTGCGACAAACATGATAGTATTTCCTCCGTTTATCAAAACGCCAAGATAAGTATTCTTGACTTTTAAAGTATATTGTTTTTAAAAAATTGGTTGGACTTGCTTTCCTTTTAATGCGAGCAAAATTGTTTCCTCTAGCTTTGCAAAATCGGCAACCATTGAACGTTGTTTTTCAATTGGGTTGTCTTGTTTCATTGGAACGAAATAAATGTTTTTTGTGTTCAAAAGCGTGCCAATGTTTTTTGCATTTCCAGAGAGTGCATCATTGGTTGAAACCGCAATAACAACAGGACCTAAATTTCTAAGGTGAGCTTTTGTCGCCATCAAGACGGGAGTGTCGGTTATTGCATTTGCAATTTTTGCAAGAGTGTTGCCTGTGCAAGGCGCAATAATTAAGATATCTGTTGTCTTAATGAAAATGGTCTGAATCAAAGCATTTATGCATGGAATGATGCAAATCGTATGTCAATATACTTATGACAACACAATAAAAATTCTACAAATATGAAACCTATCCCCTATTTAAAATCCCTAAATAAAAATTTCATTCATTTCGCCGATGAGATATTCCCTTTCAGAGTCCTCACCTCTTGTCACCGATCCATCTTCATTAATTGTGTTGCAATTCCATGCGAAAAGTTTTGTCGTTCTGCTCTTCGCATAATTAATGCAATAATCGTACCAAGTTTCAATGTTCAAACTGCTCCCAAACTGGCCATAGCTCGACTCAGTATAGACCCTCTATTCGTCTTTGTGTTTCACTGGCTGTCCGTCACTGACTCTAAATCTCGTCCATTCGTTCATTCTCACGCCACCTGCACTTGTTGCCTGCCTATATATCCGCATCTCTCCATTGTGGAAAATAGGAAAAACTGCAAGGCTATTTTTAGATTCCCGTGTGAAACTAATACTCTGCAGTTTCCTAATAAAATGATATTTTCTAAACACCTAGTATCAAAAAACCAAAAGATGTCAACAAGTTATTGACATCTTTTGGTTGGAATTTATTTAGTTTTGTCTTGTGATTATTGATTTTATTAAATTAGAATAAAATATGAGGCACTGTTCAAAGTTTTTTTCATATAAAAGCTGAAATTCTCTTAAATATTCTTTTCTTTCAATTTCACTTAGAATGCTTGAGTCTAACAGATTGCATTTCTCTTCTTTTGTTTTTATAATAACACTTATTAGATCGTCTCTATAATCATAAGAATATCGTATTTCAAATAACAAGTTGTTATTGATATATTTTATACATTTATTTGACATCTTAACAACAAACCCTATGTCTTGTAAAAACTTAAATTCTTTTTTGATTTTTCTTAATTTAAACATGAACGCTCCTTTAAGTTATGATGTTACCGACACCCTGTGTTATAATTGACTCCATAAAGGTGCCATGCCTTGAACAAACGAGGACGGGGGTGTTGAGTAATTCCATAGCGGTTCAATCCATGAATTTCGCCCGCATTAAAGAGCAAGTTTTCGGGACTTTCGGCGGAAATGTAGCCACAGATAAATGGGTCATAGAAACGCGTTCCACCGTCGGTGTTTATCATACCATAAAATAGAAAAGGTGTCAACCAAAGTTAACACCTTCATTCATCACTATTTTTCATTATCGCTATGAAAATATTCCCAAGCCGCCGCTTCAAGTTCACCACAATTTGATATTAGGTTACCTTGTTCGTTGTAAACTTTGTATGTTTGTTGCACTCCACCTATATTGGCTGCACCATCAAAACCTAGCAAAATGCCATAGTAAGTATCGGTTAGCAACAAATTAATTATTTCTTTTAAAACTTCATTTTGATTATGATTAAGCTTTAATTTTTTCAGTAAAGAATTCATATCAGCATATTGTCCTGAAAAAACAAACTGGAAATCCTCGTCTTTTTGCTTCTTGAATAGACTTGCAAATTCTTCTGCATTTTTTTTTATATTCATAGTTTAACTCCTTTATAAACCAAACATTGTTATATTTAGATTTATTAACTCTTGCAATGCGGAATTAGGAATATCGGGAAAAACCCTTCTCAATTCCATAATATCTCTTGCTACCACTTGTCTAGCATTGGTAAATCCAGTAGTTTTTCTTGATAAAACATTAGTTCCTTTTGTATGTCCTGGTTTAGGAACCATTATAGCCGGTGCAGTGTTAGCATTGTATCCTGGCACAAAATCTTGCATAACGACTTTCTGGCCAACATGATGTCTATCCAATCCAGTTCCCCTAGGAAGTTCGTTGTATTTCCCAACTTTCCACAAATTTGATTCTGTTGGTTGAACAGGCTGAACTGTCGTTGTTTGCGTCACAACTGTGGTTGCTTTCTTTGACTTCGATATTAAGGGTTTTAGTCCTGTCTTAGCAAAAACAACACTGCTGATATTGAAGAACGAAATCAGTGCTGTCGCTATTGTTGCGCCCCAGAATGCCACGTCCGCTGCGGTGTCCCAGCAAAATCCGCTTGAGCCGTCTCGATTGCCAGCGATTAGTCCGCCGATTACCAGCCCACTAACCGCAACCCCAGCGACTATCGCGGCAACTGCCAGCCCAAGTGTCCATGACTTTTTCCCAAATGTTGCAATGCTGATAATTATCGACACTCCAAGCATCACCCATCTCAACCACCGCATATTTCGCTGCCACCAAGTAAGGTCTCGTTCATAACTCTCGTCATGGGAAAGCAAGATAGTCGTGTAGATTGTGTATAAAGCCGCAATCA
>WQSV01000047.1 GCA_009787685.1 Bacillota bacterium | reverse complement strand
TGAGAAGAGCAGGGGCTCAAACTGCAACAGGACAAAACGCTGACCTTAATATTGGCGGGCTTGCTGTTTCAATTTCAAACTATGTTGTCAAAATGAATGGCAAAAAAGTGGACATGCCACCAAAAGAGATTGAACTAATTTATTACCTTGGAACGAATCCAATGCGTGTTTTCACTCGTGAACAATTGCTTATGCAAGTTTGGGGAACTGAATATCGTGGAGACACTAGGACGGTTGATGTTCATGTCAAAAGAATTCGCGAAAAACTTGGAACAGATCCAAACTGGAGACTCGACACAGTTTGGGGGGTTGGCTATAAATTTGAAATCATCAACTAGTTATTAATCAAGATTATCAAAAATGCAACGAAAAACAATCGTTGCATTTTTTGCTTTTCAATGATATTTTTAATTTGCATAATTGAAATTTAAAGAAATCAACAGCAATGGGAATCTTGGTCATGAAGATAAAAAGACGAATAATCTGCAGTTGTCAATCGCATTGTTGAAGAATTTTTATGTGAAAGCAATTCATTGTGAAAGCATTAAAAATGCTCAATGCACCCACAAGAGTTGTTTCATGTTTAAAGTAATTTTTCACAAAACTATCTAAAATAGTTGACAAAACTGTTTGTGTGTGTTATAAATGAGATGATTTAGGATTTCTTAGATACAAATGAAGATATTTTCTAATTTTATTTTTCGATGGATTGTTTGTTGTGTGACTATTGTTCTCACAGCAGTTTTGCCGTTGTATTTTATTTTGCTCTCGATTGATTCAGGGCATGTTGTTGTTCTTGTTTTGACGCTTGTTTTGCAAGTTGGATTGATTTTTCTCATTGTTTGGTTGAATTTTAGAACAATAGTTCGACCAATCAGACGAATTAACAAAGATCTCAAAAACCTTGTCAAGGGTGGATATGTCGAAAATTCATTCAAAGGAATTGACAGTGAAGTTGAAAAGCTGACGAAAAACCTTAACAAAGCGGCTGCGGAGTTTGATTCTGTTGAGCAAATGAGAAAAACATTCGTCTCAAACGCGTCTCATGAGTTGCGTTCGCCTCTGACAAGCATGCAAGGATTTTTGCAAGCAATACTCGACGGGACAATTTCAGAAGACGATGACAAAGAAAAATACATTCGCATAGTCCTCCGTGAAACAAAAAGACTAGGGGCACTAATCAATTCAATGCTTGACCTTTCGCGTCTTGAGAGCGGAAAGAATCCTGTAGTTCCATCTCGCTTTGAAATTAATGATGTTATGGCGACAATCATTGAAAGGTTGACCGTTTCACTTCAAAAAAAACAAATCAAATGTGTCTTTGAGCCGATTCGCGAACATTCTTATGTCTATGCGGACAAAGACAAAATTATCCAAGTCATCATTAATCTTATTGACAATGCAATCAAGTATTCACCAGTCAGTTCGCGAATTTTGGTGACAACTCATTTTCATTCAAATAAGTTGTGTATTGTTGTTAAAGACAATGGCTATGGGATCGCAAAAAAAGATTTAAAATCAATTTGGGACAGGTTCTATATGGCTGACAAAGCAAGAACGCCGAACCAAGCAAAGGGAACAGGACTAGGGCTTGCCATAGTTAAGCAAATCATAGACGATCATGGTGAAACGATTTGGGCAGAATCAACAAGAGGAGTCGGAACAACATTCATATTCACCCTTCCAATGTTTGATCCAAACAAACACGGAAAAAAGAGTGAATAACGAATAAATAATGGTGAATAGTTGTTGCCTAATTCTTTGAGATAAATTTGACCTTCAAAATTCTATATTCACTATTCACTGGAAAAAATGGAAGTTTACGCAGAATGTTTTATTAATAATGAGGAGATAGAAACTCATAGAAGTCGTATTTCGACTGCTAAATTGGTTCGTAGAATTTGCATGGTGATTTGGGCGTTGTTGTTCATTGCTATGTGGGTTTTGCCAGTTTTCAATCCCGAAACGCTTGGTTTTTGGGCTATTGTTTTCAATTTCCTTTTGTATCTTGGAATTTCTCTTCCATTCATTGCGTTGTTTTTGATTTTGGGAAAATACATGACAAGAAAAACAACCGAATATGACTACAATTTGAACGGCTCAAATATCTCTATCACAAAAGTAATTGGGCGAAAAAAACGCAAAAAAATGTTTGAGGCGGAATTTTCAAACATAGAAAATATGGGTAGAATGACGAGTGAAAATTATGACCGCTATGCTCAAAACAAAAACATAAAAAAAGTTGCAGCGGTTTGTCAATACGAAGAAGATGATGAGATTTTTTATATCTACATTAAAGACAATCTCGGAGATGTCCTTCTTCATATTCGCCCAGACGAACCATTTCGAACAGCATTAAAGCGAGCCGCGCCAAGAATGTCAGTCATTGACAAAAGCTTTTTTGAACAAGTTAAAGAGAACACAGGTGATTTGTAGGGAACACTGGCTAATTAGTGTTTCCTATTTGGTTTTTATGAGTTTTTAATCGCTTGATGTGGAGTGCCGATGTAAGAGTAATTCAATAAGATCGCCGAAGACAGTTGAACAAAAATATTGTTCCAACATATACTGATATAATGATATACCTAGACAATGCAGCGACAACAAAAGTGTTTGATGAAGTTATTAGGGAGGTTTCAACTTCGCTAGTCTTTGACTATTTTAATCCTTCATCTCTTTACGTTCCAGCGACTCAAGTCAAGCGAAAAATGGATGAAGCAAGAGAGAATATTGCTCATGCACTAGGGGCAAAACCTTCCGAAATTATTTTCACATCAGGCGCAACTGAAGCGAATAATTGGGCAATTAATTGTGGGTTGAAAGTCAAAAAAGGAAATGTTGTTTCGTCATATGGTGAACACCCAAGCTCTCATGAAACATTGCTGGCATTAAAAAATCAAGGCACAGAGGTGCGTTTTAGCCCTTTAAAAAAGGATGGGACGGTTGAGGAGGACAATTTTTTGTCTTTGATTGATGAAAATACGTCATTGGTTTCCTTAATTCATCGTTCTAATGAGACGGGTGCAATCAATGACATTGTTTCGCTTTCAAAAAAAGCAAAACAAATAAATCCAAGGCTTGTTTTTCACTCTGACGGAGTTCAAGCATTTTTGAAATTGGGCACAAATTTGAGGAATTCTAGTGTTGATTTATATTCAATCTCTGCTCACAAAATTGGTGGAATAAAAGGAGTTGGAGTTCTTTTCAAAAATGAAAAACTAAATATTCGCCCTCTCATTCTTGGAGGCGGGCAAGAAAAAAACTTACGTTCGGGAACTGAAAATGTGACGGGAATTTTAGCGTTCTCATCGGCAGTCAAAGCATTTCAAAAACATTATGACAAGCGAAAAATTGCTGAAATTTCACAATATATTTCTAACACGCTCTATTCAAATATTGACGAAATAAAAATAAACTCTCCACTTCATAGTGATATTTTGTCAATCTCATTTCATGGAAAAAAATCCGAAATAATTCAAAGATTACTTGCTGAAAAAGGAATCCTCATTGGAACGGGTTCAGCTTGCGCTTCACGATTAAAATATAATCGTGTCCTTGAAGCAATGGGGGTTTGCAAACAATGCATAGAGGGAAGTATTCGCATAAGTCTTGGGTCATTAACGACAATGGATGAAGCAAGACAGCTTGTGAACGCATTGACTGAAATCATCAACGATTAAATTTTTTTAAAAAATCTCGAAGAGCAAAAAAGCACCAACAAATGGTGCTTTTTTGTTTGTGTTTGAACTCCTTAAAATCATTTTACATTTTTTTTGTTATGTGCTATAATTAATCATGGAAATGAAACTAGATAAAAAAAAATTGAAGTCTTCGATTGAGAAAAATATGTTTGGATTTGTTGAAATTAACACTTTCACAAATTCAAAAAACGAATGCAATTCTGTTACGTTTTTTGAAAAGTGGTTTTTGAGTATGCCGTATTTTCAAAAAAATAGAAACAATTTTGGATTTGACAAAATTGAAAATGACATTCATGGAAGGCATGTTCCATGGTGTTTATTAAAAGGAAAAGGGGATAGAACTGTAGTTTTGATTCATCACAGCGACACTGTTAACACTCAAGACTACTCAAAGCATCAAATTGATGAAAAGTTGGCACTAAAGCCAAATCTCCTAATGGAGTTTTTGAAAGCAAACAAGAACAATGTTTTTAGCAATGCGACAGAGAGGGTGAGAGAAGACATTAAGAGTGGGGAATGGATTTTTGGCAGAGGTGTTGCCGACATGAAAGGTGGTGCCGCTGTTCACATGGCATTAATTGAGCAATACGTTGAAGAAAAAAACTTTGAAGGAAATATTATTTTTCTTTCGCTTCCAGATGAAGAAAATCTTTCAAAAGGAATGCTTCAAGCTGTTAAGACACTCAAAAAATTGAAACAAAAACACGATCTTGATTTTGTGCTGACGATTGATGTTGAGTCTCATGAGAGGGAAAACGATGGGAAAACAATTTATTATGACGGAAGTATTGGCAAGATGATGCCACTTGTCTATGCCCAAGGCAAGGCTACTCATGTTGGAATGATTTATGGTGGGCTTAATCCTGTTGCATTAACGAGCGAAATAATTCGCAGAACAGAAACATCAAAAGATTGGATTTTCACGACTGACAAATCTGTCTCACCTCCTCCAACATGGCTTTATTCGCGCGACACAAAAACAGAATATGAAGTCACAATCCCGAATGCGTCATGGGCAGCGATGAACCTTTTGACATTGACAGAGTCCCCACAAGTGCTTATGGAGAAGTTGAAAGTGACGGCAGAATACGCCTTTGGAAATGTTGTTCGGGATCTTGAGGAAAGTTTTGATGCGTTTTATGCTCTTAATGTTGAGCGTGGCAACACTGTCACGGACACTCGTCCGTCCTACAAAATCAATGTCAAGCACTATTCTGAAATTTTTGAAGATGCGGTCAACAATGCTGGCGAAGTTTTCAAAAAAGAATATCACAGAGTTGTGAAATCTCTTAAAACAAGCACAAAAAATTCAATCGAAAATGCCGCATTAATGATTGAAACAGTTCTAAAATTCACAGGCGATCCGTCACCTGTCATAGTCCTTGCTCTTGTTCCGCCACTTTATCCATGCACTGGAAATCTAAGTTCTAATCTTGGAAACAAAGGGAACGCAGTGACAAAAGTCTTGCATGAAGCGCTTGAGTTCACCGAGAAGGAACTCAAAGAAAACGCAAGAATCAAAGAATACTATAATGGAATTTCTGACTTGAGCTATTCTATGTTTCCGTTTGAAAGTGAGGTTGCGGATTATATTGATAAAAATCTGCTTCGAAATTCCGAACTCTATGACCTTCCACTAGATATCATCAAGGAAGTCTCAATGCCGGTTCTCAACATCGGTCCATGGGGAAGAGATATTCACAAATACACTGAAAGAGTCTATATTTCCGATCTCTTTGAAAAAACACCACTAGTCACAGATTTTATTATTAGGAAAATATTAGGATAGTTTCTAGTGTTTTGAGTAAAAATTAGTTAGTTTTAGTTAGTTATTGTAGTTTTGAGTGAAACGAAGAATCTAGCAAAGCGTTAATATTGAGTGAAATTTTGCGCTGTCGATAGATTCCTCGTTATGTTCAAAATGGCGAATGCAATGACTAGATTGCGGAAAAATCATGAACAAAATAACAACATTGACACTAAATAATGATGTTCTTCTCTATCGCATGACTAGGGAAATTTTGTTTTTTTGTGTCGTTATGCTCGCTTTTATGGTGTTTTTGTCTTCTCCCGGTGTGGTCATTTTGATTGCACAATTTCATCGCTTAACAGGACTCATGTTTGTTTTTGTTCCAGTTGGCGGAGTTTTTGTTGCAACTATTGTTTTTCTTGTTTGCAAATTTTTTCGTTATTCAAAAGACAAAAAACAAGAAAAACCAAGTGTTCAAAAAATCGAGTTTTCGGAAAAGGTGACGATAAGTTTTGATGATGAAATTGCTTTTGAATATGACTATAAAGATTTTTTCAAAGCAACATCTTCGAAAAATTATTATTTTCTTCATTTTTCAAAATTCAAATTTTTTCTTCTTGACAAAAAAGATTTTTCAAATGCGGACTTAAACGCTTTACAAAATAAGTTAAAATCTGTAAAATAGGGGCATAATAATAATTCGCCGAAGACAAATTTTGTCATGGCACAAAGGAGGAGAGTCTAAATAAAAGCAGATTGCAATTAGACTCAAAAAAAAATGTCAAAAGTAAAAATAGGTATTAATGGTTTTGGACGTATTGGAAGATTGGTTCTTCGCAATGCATCAACAAGAAACGACGTTGAGGTCGTTGGAGTCAACGATCCATTCATGGACGCAACATATGCTGAGTATATGCTCAAATATGATTCAGCTCATGGAAAATTCAAAGGTGAAGTCAAAGCAGACGGCGACACTTTAATCGTTAACGGCAAAAAAATCAAATTTTATGCTCAAAAAGACCCAGCACAAATCCCATGGAAAGAGTGCGGTGCGGAATATATCCTTGAGTCAACTGGTGTTTTCACAACAACTGAAGCGGCTTCAGCACATCTAAAAGGCGGAGCGAAAAAAGTTATCATCTCTGCTCCAGCAAAAGACGCGACTCCAACTTTTGTTTGTGGTGTTAACCACACTGAATATAGTAAAGACATGACAGTCGTTTCAAACGCGTCTTGCACAACAAACTGTCTTGCTCCACTTGCGAAAGTCATCAATGACGAATTTGAAATCGTTGAAGGTCTCATGACAACAGTTCATGCGATGACTGCAACTCAAATGACAGTTGACGGCTCGTCTAAAAAAGACTGGAGAGGTGGACGAGCGGCTTCAGCAAACATCATTCCATCTTCAACTGGAGCTGCGAAAGCAACAGCTCTTGTTATTCCATCATTGAAAGGAAAATTGACTGGAATGGCTTTCCGCGTTCCAACAATCAATGTTTCTGTTGTTGACTTGACTGTCAGACTCAAAAAAGCGACAACTTATGAAAACCTTTGCGCAGTTGTCAAAAAAGCAAGTGAAGGCAAAATGAATGGAATCCTTGCCTACACTGATGAAGCGGTTGTGTCATCTGATTTCATGTCTGATCCACACACTTCAATTTTTGACGCTGGAGCGGGTGTTGCGCTAAACGACAACTTCTTCAAACTCATTACTTGGTATGACAATGAATATGGCTATAGCACAAAATGCAATGACCTTATCGTTCACATGGCAAAAACTGACTCAAGCAAATAAGTCTTGTTGTCACTATTTAAAACTTTGAAATAAAGGACAGGGCAAAAGTGTCCTGTCCTTTGTTTTATTATTGAATAGGAATAGTGAATAACTCTTGTTAGATTTTCTTGACCTAACTCTTTTCGTCACTGTTCACTATTAGTTATTCACTATTCACCAGAAAAAAATGAACTGTCCAAAATGCTTTGAACCATTAAAAAAGAATTATTGCAAGTATTGTGACCTTTATATTGAAGAAAGAGAGGTTTCCGATGATAATATTGTCATTTCAACTGGACACATTGAGCATAGGAATTCTTCACCATTCGACGACATGTTCGGTGGTGGGATTTTTGGTGGACTCAGTAGTATTTTGAATGAATTAGTTTTTGGATTTGATATTCATGCAGGGCAAGAAGATGATCCGTTTGACTATGTTGAACTAATTGAGTCGGCATCAATAATTGAAATTGACGACATTGAAAAATTCAGTGGAAACGATGATAATTAAAGATTCAAAAATTGAACTCCTTGCTCCCGCGGGAGATATTACCGCTTTTGAAGCAGCAATTGCAAGTGGAGCAAACGCGATATATTGCGGACTTAGTCGTTTTAGTGCAAGAGCTAAGGCGACTAATTTTTCAT
The DNA here is from genome assembly GCA_009787685.1 of Bacillota bacterium. GTDB lineage: Bacteria > Bacillota > Clostridia > Christensenellales > Pumilibacteraceae > WRAY01. Next base: position 735 of record WQSV01000047.1, on the reverse strand, counting down.
TGGAAGAAATAAAAAATGCAATTAAATATGCTCATTTGTTTGATGTCAAAGTCTATGTTGCTATAAACACTTTAATATATCCTCATGAAATGAATGACGCAATTGAGTCGGCAAGGGAACTGTTTGAAGCAAATGTTGACGCTGTCATAGTTTGTGATTTGGGACTAACAAGAAGGTTAAAAGAAGAATTGCCTCGTTTAACACTGCATGCAAGCACTCAAATGGGCATTCACAATCTTGAAGGAACAATATTCGCGAAAAAGTTGGGAATAAAGAGAGTGATTTTGTCGCGCGAAACTACACTTGAAGACATTAGGAAAATCAAAGAAAATTGTGACATTGAACTTGAGTTTTTTGCTCATGGTGCGCTTTGTGTGGGGTTCAGTGGTAATTGTTATTTGTCAAGTCTAATAATGAAACAAAGTGGAAATCGTGGGAGATGTTTGCAATTGTGTCGAAAAGAATATTTGAGAGGAGAGCAAAAAGGTTATTATCTTTCAACGAAAGACATTGACATGTCAAAACACATTCATTCTCTTATTGATGCGGGAATAACGAGTTTTAAGCTTGAAGGACGAATGAGAAAAAGAGAATATGTGTCTATTGTCACAAAAGCATATCGCAATATTTTAGATGGAATTGCTCCAAGTGATGAGATGTTCAAAAACACATACCTTCGAGGTGGGGGGACAACAGCGCATTTATTTAATGCGAATGAAAACACGATTTGCGATT
>WQSV01000046.1 GCA_009787685.1 Bacillota bacterium | reverse complement strand
CACTTCAGTCGCTTCGTGTGGGAAGATGAGAAGGTCTTGAACAATGAATTGATTTTCGCAAATCCTGTCGGCAATCCCATGCCACTGAACCTCTGTCTTGAAATCTCTCACTAGAGCGTTCATCTTTGTCCACGCTTTCAGCGTGAAATAAACGATGGCGCGGCGATCGTCTGATTCGAGTGGAATGGATAGTTTTAATTTGTCTATTTTGTAGTTTCTGCCTGACAACTCGTTGCGAACCTTTTCCATGTGCTTTGCAACATAGTCAGCAGGAAGATTTATTGGTTTAGCCATTATTAGTTAGCTCCTTTAGATAGGCATGAAATTCACTCAAAGACATTTCTATGCCTTTGTCTGAAACGATCAGTTTTGATTTTGAATTGAGTTTGCTGTTTAGCCAGCGCATCATTTTCATCACCACATGTGTGTCACGAAAGTTGATGTTTTTTGTTGCTACAATTGATTGCAATACTGCTTGACTCCAATTGCTATTAGCAAGATATGCGACGATTGCAGATGAATTTCTCCCAAGACATGCGCCCATGTCAAGATGCGGATGTGGAAGAATTTTTGTGTCTCCATACTTCCAGTGCATCTCTGGGTATAATTGGGATATTCCAGTTAGCTTGAAAACGCATCGTGTCTTGACGCTGCCTTTTCCTAGTGCAAATAAGCCATAGACAATCTCGAGAAACTCACTTGAGAACTTTGCTTTGTTCAAATCTGAATGTTTGTTTTTGAATTGCTTGACAAACTCATCGACATCGTAGTATTCGATTTTTTCATTTATCAAATAGAACAAATGCTTTCCGTCATAGTCTTTTTCGACTTTCAAGGTTGTGAGTTGTCTATGCATATCAAAGAACTCAAAGACATCATCTGAGTTTGGTGGGGGACTGTTCCGTAGTGCATTTAGTTGCATTGTTTGCTCGTTCAATGTTTCAATGAGTTTAGCAAGTTCAGAAGTTTTGACTGAGATGCTTTGCCTAGTGTTTCCAGCGCCATTTTCAAGGTTTTGAACCATGGAATAGTAGGCGCCACTACCCCAACCATGCAAGTCTTTTTTGAAGTGTTCAGTTTCTCTTTGCCTTTTTTCTTTTGCGAAGTCGATTGTCTTGCAAACATCATTTGACAGCTTTTCGAGTGAGTCAAGATTGCGTTCTGAAATAGCTTTGAACAAGATGAGTTCATCATCGTCTGGCTGTGTGTCTGGAAATAGCCAGGTCAAAATTCGAAACAGACTAGATGAAAAACTAGACACCCATTTTTCGTTTAATTTCGCAACAAAAACAATCACTTTTTCTAGCTCTTTGTTGATATAGATTGAAGTTGGTGCTGCCTTTGAAAGAAACTCTAAGATGGGATATTTTTCATAACGCAATTCCTCCCAGCCCTCTTGAAGAGGGCTGGTTTGCTGAGGAAGGGAAGACCTGTCAAAAATGAAAATGTTTTCAGTGTGGTTTTTGTAAGCGTCTATGTGAACGGCAATATTGTTGCCGTAGTTGAACGACGAATAGTGAAAAGTGATTGGCTTAATTTTTTCAATGTCATCTTGAGCGCGACGGATGGCGATATGCCTAAGCGCAACTTTCAACATGGCATCATTAGAAAAAGAAAAGCCATCATGAAAGAAATAGCCAACATCGTCACTCAAAAGAAGATTGTCTTTCAAATTCACGGGCATATCGCCTCCTTGTTTTTAGTTAGTCCCGCCGTCAGCCTTAACATTGGAATTGAGACTTGTTGTTGCGCCCGCTTTGACATGCAGTTCTTCGAAAGTCAAGTCCAGTTCATGAGACTCCAAAGTTCTTCCGTCAATGCTCACCATTGAGCCACTTGGGTTGATTCCGAGAGTTGAGAAAATCGAGTTTGGAGTTTTGTCGAGTTCAGAGACAATCATTTTGTCTCTTATAGAGTCTGTGTTCAATTTTACTGTTATCATTTTATTGTTTTCCTTCGAGCGATTTGCTCTTTTTTGATTAGGCGATAAACGAGAGCCGCATAATTCTACGACTCCCGTTCGCCAAGTGCGCATTAGACTTTTTCGATGTTTTCGAGAATTTTCTTGCGTTTTTCTCTCAAACCGCTTGCCGCAGCTGGAATTGTTTTTTCCAACTTTCCAAAATGACTGCTGATGCCACTGAGATAATCTGCGACATGTCCTATAGCATCTTTTGTATCAACAGTGTCAGGAATAGTTCCCGATAGCGTTGCAAATTTTTGATCGCAGTCAGAAATACCATCAAAAGCAATGCCTTGCGGTGTGATGCCTTTGTGCTTTTCGTTGAATGAAACAGCAAAAAGATGATTGCCTTTGTCATCTTGAACCGTCAGCTTTTCAGGTGCCTTTTCTGCAAGCAATTTGATGTCATCAGCAGGAATTGATGATGTTGCAACAAATGTCTTTCCTAGAATTTTTGTTTTCAATTTGCATATCCTCCTTTTTAGATTTTTTATCACAGTCAAACTATCTCTAGTTTGAATAGCAATCTCTTTTGATTAAGCGGTTAGTTGCTCTGCAAACTCAAAGATACTTTCAAAACTTAGCCATTGGTTGTTGCCACCAGAATAGTCTTTTATGTGCTTTGCAGTTCTCATCATAATGCTTTGAGACAAGTTGCCCCAAAGCCCGCCGTCCCAAAACGGCTCAGTAGTTATGTAGGCTACTTTGCCTGTTAGTTTGTTGAGAATAAAACCGCTACACCCACGCTTTTGTCCGTTGATTGAAATGTTACGAAGTGCAAAACTAAAGTGAGAAGATTGCTTGAATAATTTTTTCACTTCAGTCATGCTGACCCAATCGTATTGATGTTTCTTTTTTCTCATGATAGCCTCCACCCAAAAGGGCAGCAAAAAAGTCACACAAATTTTGCGTGACTCCAAGTTGGTTTCTAATTGAAAAAGTGTCTTGAAAACAAGACACTTTCGATAAAAGTGCTATTTGATTCAGTTTATTTCAGTTTTTTAACAAGAACAGGTTCACCATGCCCTTTTTCATATTCAGGAAAAGGGGAGTTAGTTGGTGGTGCAAAGTCAAAAACATCTTCAAAACTAATGCCGATTGAATGTTTTCCATTTGTTAAACTGCAAGTTTCATAAACATCAGCCTTGCGCAAAGCATTGCAAAAAGTTTCGAGGTCATCAATAATTGCAACATCTGTGATAATTTCTATATCAAGAGCAGTTCCCAATAAATCATCTTGCTTTAGCGAGATGGCTGTTCTATTGGGGTTTGATTCAGAGATTAAGGCGAAAATTGTGTTGATTGCACTAATGGCATTATCAAATCTTTTCTTGTTTATGATATGATAACTTTCAGATGTTCTAATAGAGTCAAACCATTTCCAGAATTCTTTTGTGTTCTTAAATTGGGGCATTTTTTTTGGCATACAAGCCTCCTGTAAAATTTATTAAGTTAGACAGAAGACTAAGTGCCGACTGTCTTATGATATCAGTTATTCATGAGACCGTCGGTCAATCAAAACACCCAAAGGGTGGGCAGACTTAACGATGTCGTGCCAGACCGTCTGCTTTAGGAACAGAAAACCATGAGAACAATCGCAACAACCACGAAGCAATTGTTCGCCTAGATAATAACATAAATTTAAATGGATGTCAATCTTTTTTAGATAGAGTAATATCAAAAACTTTTTCTATAGCGTATATAAAAATCTCGGAATGTGATTTTTCCTCATTTTCGCATAATTTTATAAAAGCATTTTCAAAAACTCTGTCTATTCTAATGGCGGGTTCATAGAAATTATAAGTTTCAGGGTGGGCGTCTTTATATTTTTTTTGAGCAGCATATCCAGTCTTTTTGTGATGTTCACTAGAGCGCTTGTTATTTTTAATTCGTCGTTGTTCTTTTTGCTCAGGAGTTAGCTGTGGACGCCCACGACCCCTTTTTTTAGTTTGATTTTCAATATCCATAGTTACATTATACGAAAATATGATTGGTAAGTCAAGCGGAAATACCACTCAAATTGTCGCACAGTTTTTCATAGTAAAAAATAGGTAAGTAAAAAGATGCAAAAAAATCCTGCACAGATATTCCTATCAGTGCAGGATTTGTTGCACTCAAATGTTATGCCGCTATGTCAAGTCTCAAGTCGCTCATGTCAACTTGTTTGATTTCGAGAGGTTGCTTCAATATGTCATCATTAGCGAGCAAGGTCAATTTGCTTTTATTGCGGGTTCTTTTTTGCTTTTGGACAATGGCAGATGTTTTGCCAGATTTTTTCTTTGGTGCTTTTGATTGTGGCGCTGGAGCGGTTTTTTCAGTTTTGACTTTTATTTTGCGATAGTCCACATTATACGCTCTTTTGGTTGCGAATTTGTTCAAAAGGTTCAGAACTGCAATCATTATCGCTTTATCGCCAACAAGTCTTGTCGAGCGAGGCTCTTTGCCCATTTGGGTCATGCAATCACGAATAAAACCAAAGTCCTCATTATGACATTTGTAGCCCTCAAAGGGAACGATAGCGTCAACAAGCCTTTGCAAGTCCTTGCAAACTGAATTGTTGCTAAATGGAGTTCGTCCCTCTGCAAGATGAGCGATTTTTTTGTCCATGTAGTAGGATTTCGAGATTTCTTTTAATTGCGCTGGTGTCATTTTGCGGTCATACGCAACTTTCAATATCATAGTTTGCTTGAAGAATTGAATTTCAGGCAACCAATCCAATGAAAGTTTATTTGTTGTGCAAAAATCTTTGATGTCAATCTTCTTGTCATATTCGCCCAATTTGACTTCAACTATTTTTTGCGTGTCTTTGTCACGCTTGACTGTGACTTTTTTGACTGGGAATTTGAATAGAATACTTGCTTCAACCATAGGTTTTTCCTTTTTGCCTAAAGCACGATAGGTGACATCTGTTTGCTTGTTGGCACAAGCAGTTTCCCATGCGAGCAGACTTGCAACCATTTCATCGGTCAACTTACCGCTTTTAATCGCAGCAGTGGATTCCTCAGTTAATAGTTTCAGACCGTCTTCAAGTTGGGCAAGAGTTTCTTTGCCAGTCAATACGAATTTCTTTTCTTTTTCCATAATGATTTGCTCCTTTGCCCATGCCAACCTCATACGGTCTTTTTGGACACGATGACCGCTCAAAATATTGCTATGATGAGCGGTCTTAAATGCGTCATAAAGACGCAGAGCATTTTTCATTACTTCATGCTGTTTTTCATTAGTTAGTATAAACTTTATCTGTAACACTCCCAAATCAATTGGGGCTATTTCCTCGAATCAGATTGTCGTCGTCATTTTTACTTGCGTATCCCTATAAACCCTAGCCAGTAGGATTGTAATAATGCAAGTGAGTTGCCTCAGAATTATACAACATAATGATAACATCACACTAGCCACAGTTGTTCAACACGAATTTAGGCTCATGGCATACCTGCTCCATTCCGTTCACGCAAAATGTTGACTACTCACGATTAGTCAAGCGACCGACAGTATTTGATGTTAGTTTCATCTGCATTATTCTCTAGTCCGATGCAGCCAGCCATACCATGACTCAGATAGTCATGGGCGGGAAGTGGCAATGGGTAGTTCAGAGTTTCCCATCATCGCTCATAAATTCGTAGCGTTTGCGTTTGTTGTTAGACAAACGCAAACGCTACACTTAAATAGTAACTAGCGTGTGACAAGCACACAACCACGCTACACTTAAATAGTAACTAGCGTGTGACAAGCACACAACCACGCTACACTTAAATAGTAACTAGCGTGTGACAAGCAAAAAACACTAGCATTTAATCTAGTGTTTTTGCATGGTTAAATTTGATTTTCTAGTCCTATTGTTTGCTTGCCTTAATTGCTTGTAATTTGTCTATTTTTAATGACTTTAATGCGTTTTTTGCGTTCTCACTTGTCAAACCTATTTTGCTTGCTTTTTGTTGTATGCGTTTTATATAAACTCTAATTGTGCTTTTTGTAATGCTCAAATGTTGTGCTATTTTGTCATATCCCATGCCTTTTAGTCTTAATGATAGAATTGTTTTTTCCTTGCTTGATAGTTGCATATCTTTAATTATTTGATTGAGCAAGTGCAAGTCATGTATTTTGTCAATGTTCCACAATGGCGGAGGCGTTATATATTGTCCATTGTCAAATATTGCAACTTGCTTGTAGTCTTTTTGTCTATGTTCCATGATATACTTGTTTACAACTCTAAAACAAGCCCTTTTAATTGTGATGGGTTGTCCTTGCTTGTCAAGTTGTTCCACGCTTGCTATGTTGTCAAGTTTTTTTCCTATGTGTTCACATAAAAAGGCGGTTGCAGTTTGTGCTATGTCATATCCATCGGTTATAGTGTGATTGATTAAATGCTTGTTGTTTAAGTCACTAATCAAGTCACAGTATAATTTGTGTGTGAATTGATATGTTCCATAACTTGCTAGTGAATTGCCCTTGATAATATCATTTTTTTTAGTGTCATTTTTTGCTGTTTTTTCAGTTCCTGACACTCTATCCAGAACAGTTTTTATAGCCCTTAATGCTATATATTCCCCCATGTTTTGAACATTGTTACAAGTGATTAAATCACTTGTTTTGTTATCTGTCACGCTCACGCTTTGCGTGGTGACGGCATTTTTTAATGCTTGTTTTTTGCTGTTTTTTGTGGTTGTTGTTTTTGTCATGGTTAGTTATTCCTTTGCTCTAAATTTATTGTATTGTAGTGAGCAACTACAATACAATAATAACATAATTGAGTAATTGTGTAAAGCGTTTGAACGCTTTTTTTGAAAAATAATTGCAAGTCATTTTTGTTTTTGCCCATGCTTGAAAAATTTTGCTTGCGTGGTTGAGCAACTAACAAGCAAGCAAATTTGTTTGTGTGGTTGTGGTTGCTTGCGTGGTTGCGTGTTGTTGCTTTTATGCTAACTAATGTTAAAAGTTAGCACAAAATTGTTTGCATAGTAGGGGATATTTTACACTATGAACGCATATTCAGAGAGCAAAAAAACACTATGTAACCCTTTCTCACTGTTACGAGATTTTTTCAAAAATAGGGCAAAAATTGATTGAAAATTCTCGGAGCAATTCTCGGAAAAGTGTCCTATTATGGGGCATATTTTTTTGTGATTTTGAGTAAAAAAGCATAATTTTTGCGCTAGATTGCCCAAAATGAGCAAAAAGCTCCTATAATAGGGAACTTTACCGAGAATCGTGTTTTTAGAGCGAAAACAGCCAATTCTCGGGAAAAATTGACTTCCACCGAGAATTAATATTTTGCAACTGTTCCAATCGTCAAGATTAGACAAAATTATATAAAGATTTCATTAAAAGACCAAAAAGCCGTTGGGTCTTTTATTTTGTATAATTACAATCACAGCGACAAAATTTTCAGGAGAAAACTCAAATGGAAAACTCGAACATTTTACTTGACGAACAACCACTAATAGTTCTGCCGAAACTAGCAACGCTTTTGGGTCTTAATGAGGCTATTGTTTTGCAACAGCTTCATTATTGGTTAAAGAAGAATCCAAAGATGCGCGACGGGCACAGCTGGATATATAATTCAATTTCAGAGTGGCATTCACAATTTCCATTTTGGAGTTTTGATACAGTCAAGCGAACCATTGCTAGATTGGTTGATAGTGGGCTTATCATTAAAGGACACTTTAATAAATCGAGTTTTGACAGGACGCTTTGGTATAGGCTTGATTATGATGCACTGAATGAAACAGTTAAAGAAAGAAGCTTCTTTGAACAGCAAAAAGACATAGGTGCAAATTGCACAAATCAATCGGAGCAAATTGACCAAGAGACATCAGAGCAAATTGCACCGATTAATAGTGGCAATACGCACCAACCAATACCAGAGAATACTACAGAGACTACCATTACATCTAAAAAGAAAGTAAGTAAGAAAGAGACGGCGGCGATTCCTGCTTTTGATGAGATAATCGCAAGATACACCTCAAATCAAAGACTACAAGAAGCGGTCAAGGATTTTATTAAGATGCGGGTGAGTATGAAAAAAACTCCAACTAATCGTGCACTTGAGCTTATTTTTGAAAAGTTAGATAAAATTGCACCGAATGATGAGATGAAGATTGAAATTCTAAATCGCAGTATTATCAATAACTGGGGTGATGTTTTTGAATTGAAACCACCACAAGGATCGCTCCGAGATTCGCCGAAAAAAGGTAGAAGTCCACTTGAGGACTTGCATGATTTTCTAAAGGGGGAGCGATATGGTTAAATTGGTCAAGACAAAAAATGATGTGTCGCTGACATCGCCAACAACAGCTGAACACATCATGGCATTTTGCAGGGTCATCACTCCGCAATTCTACAAAGGGCTTTCGCGCACAGATATGGTGGCGGAAAAAATGGCGATTGAAATGTTGACTTCGAATATAGACCCACCAGTCTTGCAAAAGATGTGTGAACTTGCGACACAGAATTACAGAATTGCTCGATCCGAAAGCCCCAAAACTTTTTTCGACATCAATTACATACTGACATTTTATAGAATCGCTTTTAACATGGTGTGGTGTGATGATGTCGAAATTCCCAGTTGTTATGAGTGCAGTAGCGATGCGACTTTTGATGAAGCAACACGAATTATAACTGAGCGTTGGTATTCAGAGAGCGGTAGTCCAGATATTATCATCAAGTTCATCGTTGAGCGAAAATATGATGATCGCTATGATAAAAAGCATGGGAAC
>WQSV01000045.1 GCA_009787685.1 Bacillota bacterium | reverse complement strand
GAGCATGCAAATGCCATAAAATCGATTTCAGAAGGGCTAGGGTGGCACTCTGACGGACGAGGAAGATATTCCGCATTGATAGACAGCGCAGCGGGACAGCGAACGCTTGCGAACGCAAAGAGTGTCAAAGAGTTGTTTTATGATGAAGGAATTGTCACGAATTCAGCTGTCAACAAAGACCTTTTCTATGGCATTAACAAGGTGAAGCAATACCTAAAATTGCATGACGAAAAGCCAAGCCTTTACATTTTTAACACTTGTAAAAACCTTATTCGAGAAATAAAACAATATTTCTGGGCAAGCAACGATGTTCCCAAAAAAAAGGATGATCATGCCCTTGATGAGATGAGATATTATCTTTGTTCAAGGCAAGATAAAGTGGGAGATGGGGAGCAGAAGAGTGACATTCAGTTGCACAAAGAGAAACTGATTAGGAAGAGGCGAAGGAGAGTTTAATTAACAGTGAATAGTGAATAATGGTTGTCAAGGGATTTCAGCCCTCTTGTCGGAAACTGCTTCCACTAGAAATCCCCAACAAAGGGGACGAAGACTCTTGTCAAGGATTTTCAATCCTTTTGTCGGAGATTACTTTTACATGGAGCTGCCCCAACATAGGGGTTGAAGACCCTTGTCAACAGTCTTCGACTGCTCTGTCGGGTTCTGCATGCATTTACACTCTTCGTCAAGAGGGTCGAAGACCCCTTGTCAAAAAAATATTTTTTATTTCTAGAAAATTTAAAACATCTATTTGCACTATTCACTATTCGTTAGAAACTATGGACAAAAAACTCTATAACGCATTAAGGAACAAAGCCCTTGGCTATGACATTGAAGAAAAGACCGAAGAACATAACGCTGAAGGTGACCTCATTAAAACCAAAACTGTGAAAAAAAAAGTTCTCCCAGATCTTGCAGCAATCAAAATGCTTCTTGAACTTGACAGTGAAAAAAATGAATCTATGACTCTTGAAGAACTTGAAAAAGAAAAAAGACGCCTAATCAAAGAATTAATCGTGTTTGAAAAAAAGACCAAAAAAAACTTAATTGGACAAACATCACTATTTGATTAGCAACAAGAGGAAAAACAATTTGACAAAAAAAGCAGGAGAAAACAAACAATTTAATAGAAACTTTCAAAGTGAAGTGGGTAAGTCCAGTTTTGGCGCTCTTCACTTTTTTGGTTCAATTTTTTAAAATAAAAATAGCCACAAAGTGGCGAAAAGGAGAAAAAATTTTATGGAATTAATAAAACCGAAGTATCGAATCAGATGTGAGTTTGGGGTTTGCAAGAACTTTGCAAACATGACTATCAAGCATTCACGTCTTGGCATTGGGGGTGCACTCAACATTTGCTCAGAGTGTGCAAAGGGACTAATGGACTTGTTAAAAAATGAGTTTAAAACAGCCAAAAAAGAGGAAGTTGTGAAGGCTGACGAAGATGTTGAGACAAAGAAGACGCCGAAGTCGACAAAAAACAAGAGTGAATAACTAATAATTAATCGTTGTTCACGATTCATTATTCACTAATAAAAAATTCGGAGAATTTATATTTATGAAAAACTCAAAAAAATTAAAAAACAGAAATTTGGATGAAGAGGTTGTTCGATTCAGAGAGGACATTGTCAGTTCTGTCACGCAAGACTACAACGAGAGAGCAAGAGAACGTTCTCAGTTTGAGTCTCAATGGCAACTAAACGCAAACTTTTTAATTGGCCGTCAACACTGTTTGATTAATGCGGGTGGCGAGATTGAGGATTTGTCTCGAGAATTCTTTTGGCAAGAAAGAGAAGTTTTTAATCACATTGCACCGATGGTGGAGTCTCGTCAAGCGAGACTCAGCAGGGTTCGGCCACGCATGGCTGTTCGGGCCCGTTCGTCTGATGATGATGCCGTTCGCCTTGCAAGATTGTCGACAAAAATAATCGACGGCGCATATCAAAAACTTGAACTAGAAGAAAAAATTCTTGAAGCAACCTACTGGTCTGAATTGACTGGAACAGCGTTCTATAAAACGACTTGGGACAGGAATGGAGGACGAGAGATTGGAAGAATTAAGGGTGAGTGTGGAGTTGAGGATGAAAATAATTTTGCATCAACTTTAAATTCCAAACTTCAAACTCCAAACTCAGGCAAAGCCGTCTTTGAAGGCGAACTCCGCGTTGATGTCTGCCCACCATATGAAATTTTTCCGTCTTCAATTCTTGCATCTTCAATTGAAGAGTGTCAAAGTATTATTCACGCGAAGGCGGTTGAAATTAGTCAAATTGAGAGAATGTGGGGGGCAAAAGTCAATCCCGCAAAAACGGATGTTCTTTCTCAATCAAGCGTTTCTTTCATGAGTGGACAAACTCAACTTGCAATCAATCGTGAGCATAGTGAAGAGTATTGTCTTGTGATAGAGCGCTACACTCGTCCGACAAATGAGCTTCCGGAGGGTGAACTTGCAATCGTTGCGGGTGATGTTCTTTTGCACTATGGAAAGCTTCCGTATGTCAACGGAGAAGATGGAAAAAGAGACTTGCCGTTCATTCGTCAAGTTGCGCTCACTCGTCCCGGGTGTTTTTTTGGAACAAGCATGATAGAAAGGTGCATTCCGATTCAAAGAGCCTACAACGCCGTAAAAAACCGCAAGCACGAATTTTTGAACCGCATAGCAACGGGAGTTCTTGCGGTGGAAGACGGGTCTGTTGACATTGACAATCTTCAAGAAGAGGGTCTTGCTCCGGGAAAAATTTTGTCTTATCGTCAAGGGTCAATCATGCCGCGCATGCTCGACATTGGGCGAGTTCCACCAGAATTCAACGCCGAAGAAGACAGACTCTTGCACGAGTTTATAACGACAACGGGTGTCAGTGAAATCATGAGGAGTTCAAATGCTCCAAACTCTGTTAACTCTGGTGTCGCGTTGCAATTGCTCATTGAGCAAGATGACACGAGATTGATGGTGAGCGCGGAGCAAATAAAGCATGCAACAAGAAGATTGACGAAACATTTGCTAAGACTCTATAAGCAGTTTGCAACAAATGGAAGATTGCTTCGTGTCGCAGGAGCGAACGGTGAAACGGAAGTTTTGACGTTTAACTCTAATGACATAGTGAGTGATGATGTCATTTTCTTGACGGAAAATGAACTTTCAAACACACCAGCTGCAAGACAAAACATGATGTTTGAACTGCTTCGAATGGGAGTTTTTCATGATCAAGCGGGCAAGCTTGCCGACACAACAAGGTTCAAAATCTTGCAAGCACTTGGCTATGGTGATTGGGAGTTCAGCAAAGATGTCGAAGCACTTCATATCAATCGTGCGGAAAAAGAAAACAGTGATTTCCTTGACAAGGAGCTGCAAGTTCTTGAAGTCGATGACCACAGTTGGCATATTTCAATTCACACCAAATTCATGTTGACAAACGAATTTGCGTCACTTTCAAAAACTCTTCCAGAACTGAAAGAGAAAATGCTCGAACACATTCGCGAACACAAAATGTTTGAAAGAATGACGGAGATTGCCGAAGTTGGAGCAGGAACTGCTGTTTAGAAAAAATTGAATATTGAACAGGTGAGGATAAAAAAAATGAAAGGTATTAAACCGCGGTATAAATCCCACCCATGCCGCCCTTTAGGCGACTTATCGGGGGATTAACCCCTTTTGTTGTCGTCGTATTTTTACTCTTGCAAGCAAGAAAAAATGCTCTTTGCATAAATTTCCACCATATGTGTTCCATATTCAATATTAAATATTCACTAAAAAAGGAGGACAAAAATGTCTAGAAAACAAAAAAGGGCGTATGAATCGCTCAAAAAAGCGTTAGGCGAACCAAGAGATGAATATCAACCATATTCAAAAGATTCCCTAACAAAAGACGAGTTATTTGCGGTTATCTATGACCTTGAAAGAGAACTTCTTTCAAAGGACTACAAGTTGGCTGAACTTAACGAAAGAGTGGATTATCTGCTTCAAAACCACTCGCAAGAGGAGTTTGAACACTTTGTGAAAAAACTCAAGGATGAAGCTTCAAAAGAACATGCTGACGAAGAAAAGGTGAATCTTTTGAAAAATGTTGTTGAATCAGCGCGTGCGAGGAATCAAACAAGAAATGCACTTGAGGAAAAGGCAGAAGTTGCAATTAACTATGTGGAAAATGGAAGATATGCAACTGGCAAAGAAGCGAGTGAGGTTGTTGCGGAAGAGTTTGAAGGGAACATCTATTCTGAACCAACGGTGCAGTTTGATGAAAAAGAAACGATTGAAAGCATTGAGATGCCACAAGACGAGTTGAAAGAAATCCCTCGCGCACCAAGAGCAAATGAACTTGAAGAAATGATTCAAAGAGAAACTGCCATAAGACTCAATGAAAAACTAAACGATGAAGAATTTGTTCAAAACAACATCTTGAACAATGATTTCATTGTTGCAAAAGTTGTCGCGAAATACCTCGCGTCACTTGGCGAAGAACAAGGGGCAGTGACGTTGAACAGCGCAATTGGAAGAAGCGCACTAACGCCACTAGCAAAACCAAGAAACCTAAGAGAAGCAAAAGCAATTGCAGACAAACTATTCAGATAAATTGAATCTTGAATAAGTGTTGTGCAAAATATTATCACCAACTATTCAATATTCCATATTCAATAAAAAAGGAGGAGGACACAAAAAAGTGTCCCATAAAAAAAATGGTAACAGTACAAAGCGCAGAAAATGCATTGAAGGCGGTGTATTTAGGAGCAATCACGGAACTTCTTAACACCAAAGTAAACCCTCTTTTCACAAAGATTGAGCAAACAAGTTCAGACGTTTGGGGAAAAGAAATCAGAAAAGCAGTGTCAGCAGGTCTTAATGGCGGTGTTGGTGCTGGAACTGAAGATGGAGAATTGCCGACAGCTCATGGCAAAAAATATTTGCAAATGGTCGCAACGCTCAAAAATATCTATGGTCAAATCCAAATTTCCGACAAAGCAATCAGAGCTTCGGCAGATGGAAGAGGTGCGTTCACGGACCTGTTGAACGCAGAATTAACATCACTTCTTGAAGCTTCAAAATTCAACATGGGCAGAATGCTCTATGGCGACGGAAGCGGAATCTTGAGTGGAGTTGATCCGGGCACTCCGTCGGAAGGTTATCCAGTCGGCAGACCAAGATTTTTTGTCGCGGGAATGGTCGTTGACCTTCTTAACTTCAACAATCAACTTGTTTCAACAGGACACAGAATTCGCCATGTTGACCAAGTCCAAGGAAGAATTTTCTTTGAAAACGACCCACCAACACTAACTACAATAGGCGGAAGTCTTGTTGTTCAAGGAAGCTTTGGCAAAGAAATCACAGGACTAGAAGCTATTTTTAACAACGAAGAAATCTATGGATTGAGAAAAGAAGACCATGGTTTCTTGCAATCTCACATTGGTATTGCAAATGCCCCAATTGACGACATCTTGATTCAAAGAAACATTGACGCAATCGAACACAACACGTCAGGAACAATCAACTTCCTTGGAGCATCTCCAGATGTCAAATATGCTTACCAAGAATACTTAGGGCAATACAAAAGAAACATCGACATCATGGAACTAACAGGTGGTTTCAAAACACTTTCATTCAATGGGATTCCGTTTGTGTTTGAGCGTTTCGTTGAAGATGGAAGACTAATCCTTCTCGACACAACTGCATTTAAACTTCACCAACTTGATGATTGGCGTTTCCTTGAAACTGAAAATGGAAAAATCCTTCGTCAAAACCAAGGCAGAGCAACCTATAGCGCGACGCTAGTTAAGTATTGTGAATTGATTTGCGACAAGCCGAATGGACAAGGTGTCATCATTCAAATTCACACTTAGAAAAAATATTGAATATCGGATATGGAATATTGAATAGTTGAGAATAAAAAATAATTATCAAAACATAATTCAATATTCCATATTAAATATTCAATTAATTGGAGATTTTTTTTATGATTGGAACACATCAACTCATAACAGAGGACACATTCAATATTGCATCTCGTCTTAAAAATATCGACTCGACCTATTTTCTCGTCTTTAATCACAAGACGAGAAAATTTGAGGTGCATTCACGTGAACAGCGAGGGAATTCGCTGTGTTTGATTTTGCCGTTTTCAACTTTGGATGAAAGAACTCTCATTCATGTCAAGAAAACTCGTTCAGAAAACCGAAAACAATTTTTAATTGAAATGGAAAAAGAAAACGAAAAAATCGAAAAAGAAAAAATCGAAAAAGTAGCAAAAAATGCCGAAAAAGAAACGGAAAGAGCATTTAGATTAATTTAGTATGGAATAGGTGAGGATAAAAATAAATTTGAAAAGGACCTTCGACCCTTTTGTGGGAGATTAACTCCTATGAGAAATTCCCCAACAAAAGTATCAAAGATACTTGACAAGGGTCTTCGACCCGCTTGACGGAGATTGCTAGTTCAAGCAGAACCCGATAGAGCAGTCGAAGACTGTTGACAAGGGTCTTCGAACCGTTTGACGCTGAACGCGAATACGAGCAAAATCCGACAGAACAGTTGAAAACTGTTGACAAGGGTCTTCGACCCTCTTGTTGGGGAATTTCTAGTAATAGCAATTTCTCACAAAAGTATCAAAGATACTTGACAATAACTATTCAATATTCCATATTCCATATTCAAAAAAGGAGACTTATGTCAAACAGAATTACCTATAGAGACTGCGTTAGGCAAGCAGCAATAAATTTGCAACTCGATGATGTGATCACGGCATTGCAAGGAACAAGCAACAATTTTGGTGGAGCGAGCGCAGATGTTGTGGGAGAAATTGAAAGACTCACTAATTGTGCAAAAATGACGGCTATTGAAATAGCTTCTGACTACATTCCATTAACTCGTGAAGAAGAGACAAGAAGCCAAAACCAAAGGGTGAGACTCTCGTCTTTGATGGAAAGAGTTTCTTCTGTTGTGGCGGTCAGACAAGGCACTCAAAATGTCAATTTCTCACTCTCACATGATGAAATTCTTCTTCCCTTTGATGGTGTTTTTTCAGTTGTCTACAATTTTATCCCACCATTCGGCAACCCAAACTTGAGCGAACAAATTCCATGGAATCATGCAAAAGTTAACGAAAGAACACTAAGCTTTGGAATAGCATGTGAATATTGCATTTTGATGGGGATGTTTGATGAGGCACTCCTTTGGGACAAGCGCTTTAAAGACGCGCTCTTCAAAGCTAACATTGAAAAGGCGGAGAAGAAAATTAAGAGAAGAAGATGGCTTTAGATTTTTTATTGAATATTTAATATGGAATATTGAATAGGTGAGGATAAAAAAACAAACAACAACAAATATTCAATATTCAACCAATCAAGGAGAAACTATGAGAAACAACCTACTACCCGCAGTCCACAAAAGACTTGCGCAATTTAATTTTGAAAACTTTTTCGCTGGATTTAATTCAAGCGTTGATGAGAGCGTTTTGCCACTTCATATTGCAAAAAGAATCTATAACTTTAACATATCTGATGGGACGCTTTCAGATGGCTATGGTATGGCGCGAGATTCAAGATTTCCAATTGCGGCGACAAACATTTGGAACTATCGTTTTTGGCATGAAGAAAGTAAATCACACCGAAACATACTCATGGCTTCGCACACCAATGGAGAAATCAGGTTTCTTCCGCATGGGGAGAGAAATCTCACTCGATTGGTGGGGGTTCAGTTCACTTCGACTCCAATCGCCGTTAATTATCGATTGTTTGGTGAAGATGTCATCCTCATGACGAGTGAAACGGACGGGATGTTCGTTTGGAATGGAAGAGATGCAGCCTATAAAATTGAAGGCGCTCCAAGCATAAGAACATTGACAATGCACTTTGAAAGAATGTTCGTGACAACAGCGGGTGAAGCAAATGCGGTCTATTTTTCCGATGACCTTGATCCAACGAATTGGGGAATGGAACTCAATGAGGGCGGATTTATTCAGTTCATGGATGAAATGGGAAGTTCAAACAAAGTTATTTCTTTTTTGAACCATGTCTATGTTTTTCGTGATTATGGGATTTCTCGAATCACTGCATTTGGCGACCAAAGTGAATTTTCGGCGACAAATCTGTTCACATCTTCGGGAAGAATTTATGGAAAAACTCCAACGGCTTGTGGGGATAGAATAATGTTTTTGGCTAGTGACGGAATTTATATGTTTGACGGAATATCAACAATTCCAGTCGCGGGGCATTTAAAAGGGCTAATAAAACATTCTCCAAATGCGGTCGCTACATATCATGATGGTAAATATTTTTTGTCATTGAATCTTGACATAGGAACACCTAGTGCTGACAATAGAAACAATTCTTTTATTTCAATTGACCTCAAATCGGGATTAGTCAATGTGACTCATGGAATTGGGCCGACCGCTTTTAATTCAATTGACGGGAATCTTTTTGCGATATCACATGGAACAATTGGAACGATTAACAACAGTGCAAGAAACGCGGGAGATATTGCACTAAGAAAAAGCTACGTCAGTCCGTTGATTGACCTTGGGACTGATGAGATTAAAACAATTCGAGAATTCTACATCGACTCAACCGTTCCGTTTCAATTAACGCTGTTTTCCGAAACAACTTCAAGGACATTATCTGTCACTCCAAGAGTCGGAATAACAAGATTAAGAATGAACTTCAGAGGAAGGAAACTAGGATTTGCAATCGAAACAACGGCAACGGGTGGAAGGTTGACTCGTCCGGGGGTGAGATTTAGTATTTAATGAAGAGTGGAGTTCAGAATAAAAAAAATAATTTATCAATAACTACATTCCTCACTCTAAAAAAAAGGAGCAACAATGGATAGCAACACTAACAACTTGAGAAACTTGACAACTCGAATAGATGCCATAGAAGGACATTTGCGTTCAAGGAATAACAATGTGAACCTGCCGTCATCTCGCTTTGTTTATCAAGTGGGAGCG
>WQSV01000044.1 GCA_009787685.1 Bacillota bacterium | reverse complement strand
CGTATCTTCGCCAAAGTCGATTGCATTTTTCAACGTCATTGTTGGGGCAATCATCATCGTCGGGAACTTTATTTTGCTCCCGGGGGAACTAGCGGCGGAATCGCTCCCACGTCATATTGTTTTCCAAAACGCGGCGGCGGGACTTTTGTTCGGGGTGACCTATCTCTTCATTGCAGGGAACTTTTTGTTTAAGCTCGATATGAGACCATTCGCGTGGTATAGCGTTGGTGCATGTGTGTTTTCAATAATCATGGCAGTCGCTGGATTTCGTGATGCTGCGAACTTTGAGGGCGAAGGATTTTTCAACAACCACGGATTGATTCTTGGTTTTCTTTGGGTCATTTGGTTCTTCCTTTGGTTCACAGGCGTTCTTCAATTCATCTTCAAAGTCAAAGCAATGGAAAAAATATTCCCATGGGTTTCAATCGGCATCGGGGTCATCGGAGCATTTGTTCCAGCTATGTTGTTGCTATTGGGCACATGGCCGTTATTAGGATAAAAATGAACAAATTCACAATAAGGAACATTAAAAAATCAGAAATCAATCAAGTTGCCGCCCTTGTTGCCAAAGGTTATGAGGGCGACATTTTTTTCAAATGGGTCGTTGATAGTGATGAAGAGAGAACAAGCGTCACAACAAAATACTACAAAGAGTATCTTAAAGCACAAGGTTGCATCTCTCACGTTGCAATTGATCATCTTGGCGAAATAGTTGGGGCAACGGTTTGGCTTCCTCATGATGTTGACCCTAAACTCTATGAAGAGATTAATAAAGTGGTGGAGAACTACGCTTGCAATTTTCAAGCAGTTGCGGACGCATCTCATGAAAATGAACCGAAAGGAATTCCGTTTTATCAGTTGGTCGGTTTTGTTGTCGATGAAAAACTTCGTGGTCTTGGGCTTGGTGAAAAACTTCTTGCCCACCAACTCAGCAAACTTGACAAAATTGGGATTCCAACATATCTTGAAGCAAGCACTCCATATCACGGCAAAGGGGTCTATGGCAAATTTGGCTATCAAATGCATGGTGACATTATGAAATTCACTGAATCAGCACTTTTATATCCACTTTTTAGAGACGCGAAAAAAAAAGTTTTAAAAAAGCAAAATGAAGTGACACAAGAGAATGATGTTCAAAAACACAGCCATGACAAAAGCATTAAAAATACATGGCTAGAAGAATTCGTTCAAAAAAACAAGACTCCAAAATCAGTCATTGGAAAACTGACAAAAACAAAACCATTGATGATATCACTTGGTGAGCATGGTGAATATATTGAAAAAGTCAAAGAAATGAACCAAAATGAGCTTGATGAGTTTCTCAAAAACTTGCTTTTTGGTCATGGTGCGACGTGGGCAATTTCTGGTGACAGAGAGTTTAGGCACGCTCTCTATCGTCATTCGGGCGAAGAGTTCATGGCAAAAAACTTGACAATCCATGTTGGCGTTGACATCATTGCCCCAAGCGGAACGGAAATTTTTGCGCCATATGATGGGGAAATAACCCATGTTGTTTTTGAAGAAGATGACGGAGGCTATGGTTGGCTTATCGCAATGAAAGTTGAAAATTTTTATTTGCTTTTTGGGCATCTTGGAAAAAAAGACTTGCCAAAAGTCGGAGAAAAAGTTAAAGCAGGTGACAAAATAGGGACAATTGGAGACTTTCATGAAAATGGAGAATGGTTTCACCACCTTCACTTTCAAGCAATGAGCAAAGAGGGCATTGACGAAAACCTAATATTCGAAGCACTATTTCACAAAAAAGACATGGAACGTGCTGACAGAATTTCTCCATCAGTCATGCCGATAATCGAAAAATGGAAATAATAAATTTAAAAATCCACCTTTCACAAGGTGGATTTTTAAATTTATTATTGACGGATAAAAATTTTCATCGATAACTTTTGTGAGAGAATGCTACTATTATTTAGAAGTTTTTTTGACAAAAGGGTCGAAGAACCGAATTAATAAGCTTTTGCGAAGTAAATCTTGTGGTTGCCTTTTTTTCCACAGATTGAGCAGTTGTCTGCAATTGATGTTTGGTCAAAGGGCATGTTTCTTGATGACGCTGCGAAATCCTTTTTGACTTTTTCTTCGCAAGCACGTTCTCCGCACCACATTGTTAATGCGAATTTGTTGCCGTTAATGACTTTTTCAAGTTCGCCATAAGTTTTCGCCGTCTCAATATTATCATGGAGGTTCTTGAGCGCTTTGTCATACATATTTTTTGTGATGTCATCAAGCATGATCTTGATCGTTTTGTCGATTTTGTCCAGAGATAGTTGCTGTTTGCCTTCTTCAAGTTTGTCGCGGCGAACGAATGTTGCAACGCCACCTTCAATATCGCGAGGTCCAAGTTCAAGACGAATCGGAACACCTTTCATTTCACATTCGTTCAATTTGAAACCCGGTCTTTCGTCAGTCAAATCAATTTTGACGCGAATGCCTGCTTTTGCTAGTTTCTTGCATAACTTCTCACATGCTTCCTTGACACCTTTTTTGTGGTCAGCAATTGGAATAATTTGAACTTGAATTGGAGCAACTGGAGGAGGGAGGGCGAGTCCGCGTTGGTCGCCGTGAACCATGATGAGTGCCCCAATCAAGCGAGTAGTGACTCCCCATGATGTTTGATAACCAAATTTGTGAGTGCCGTCTTTGTCTAGAAATTTGATGTTGAACGCTTTTGCGAAATTTTGTCCCAAGTTGTGACTCGTTCCTGCTTGCAAGCTTTTTCCATCTTTCATCATCGCTTCAATGCTATATGTGTCTCTTGCTCCAGCGAATTTTTCCTTCTCACTCTTCTTTCCAGAAAGAACTGGCATAGCGAGGATATTCTTGCAAAACTCAACATAGACATTAAGCATCTTGATGGTCTCAATTTCCGCTTCCTCGTCAGTCGCATGAACAGTGTGGCCCTCTTGCCAAAGGAATTCAGAAGTTCGCAAAAATGGACGAGTGGTCTTTTCCATTCTGACAACATTCGCCCACTGATTGATTAGCATGGGAAGATCACGATATGAGTTTATCCATTTACTAAACATATCGCAAATAATCGTTTCGCTTGTTGGTCTGACGACCAAATGTTCGCCGAGTTCTTCATTACCAACATGAGTGACGAGTGCGACCTCGGGAGCAAAGCCTTCGACATGCTCTGCTTCTTTCATTAAGAAACTCTTTGGAATGAACATCGGAAAATAAGTGTTTTCATGACCAGTTTCTTTGATTCTTTTGTCAAGTTCATCGCGAAGAAGCTCCCAAATTCCATAGCCATATGGTCTCATGACCATTGTCCCTTTGACAGGACCATAGTCAACAAGCTTTGTCTTTGTGATGACATCGGTATACCATTGTGCGAAATCTTCATTTAGATTCGCAATATCTTGGACGAATCCAGTTTGTTTTTGCTCTTTGTTTTGTTCTTTCATGCTAGTAGTATAGCAGAAAAAAAAAACACTTGCAAGCGGAATTTAATTGAATATAGAATAGGTGTTTATGAATTTATTTTTTTATCCATACCTATTCACTATTCCATATTCTAGGAGCCACTCGCATTAATAACGCCGTCTTCATCGCTTGCTTCGTCAAAATTTGGAACCATTGAATAAGTCCCCGTGTTTGAATATGGCGTCTCATCGCTGATTTCGCTCATTTGTCGTTCTTTTTCGTTCTGGTAGTCAGCGGACATCTCTTCTGCGATTTCCATTACCTTTTTATTTGCTCTTCGTTGGTCATCGAATCGAAAATCAATTGCCAAGAAGCTTTTTTTGTTTTGTTTCTTTTTCATATCGTCTTGAGAATATGCCCATTTTTCAAGGTCTTCAAACCCATGATCTCCAAAGTGGTTGTCTTTCATCTTTTTGTCTCCTTTTTTGCGGGACATTATTTGACCCATGCCCGATGGTTGCTTTTAGTAATGCACAATGATTGCTAAAGTGATTTGATTTTTTTAGATATTGCCTGTAAAAGGGCGTATTGTTCATAACGCACACCTAAACGAAGTTGGCAGAAGTCAAAGATTTAGGCGTGCTTCTTGACGCAGAAAAGGGTAACTATTAGTCACTCCTTTGCTGTTTGAATGGTTTTGATTGTTGGCGCTCATGATAGCCCCTAGACTCAGTATTTAAAATTATTCCATCAATTCCAAGTAATTCAAAAGAACCCCTAAGGGCGGAGCGGTATCCCCAGCTTTTAGAATCATCGTTCCCAGAACTTCGCCCGAGGTGTTCTTGACATAGTAATGACCGCCCAATTGAACGGTTTGGTTTGGCAAAAGCAACATTGAAAATAGTATCCTTTAAAAATCTCGTTTTTATGCCAAAAAAAGCAAGTTATAGGTTTGTCAGCACATTAATATAATGTTAATGTGGCAACTTTCGAAATAATTCTTGGATTTCTTTCAGGTCTAATCCTTCTAATAATTCTTGGCTGGATATTCTCTTTCAAAACAAAGGGAATTGTTCGCATTATTCTCAACACTGTCGTTGGTGCGATTGTCCTTGTTTTGCTCAATGTTCTAGGAGTTGCAACGATTGCAGTCAATCCATTAAACGCTGTCATAATCGGCTTTTTCGGAGTCTTTGGGGTTTTGGGAGTTTGGTTGATAACAATGTTTTTATAGTGAATAATGAATGTCAATCTTTAGTTTTCCTTTTTGAAATAATAAATAACTTTACAATCGCTATTCACTATTAGATATTAACTAAATAAATGCTCATCGGAATTCTCTCATTCATCATCGGTGTTGGTGTGTTCATCTTTGCCTTAAAATTTCTTCGAGACAACCTTGAGAGGTTGCTTTCAAAAAAGGCAACAACGGCGCTCGGAAAACTTTCAAAAAGGCGAGTGTCGTCTTTTTTGGTTGGAGCTGTTGCAACCGCACTTTTTCAATCCTCAACCGCAACGACAGTCATAACCGTTCAACTTGTGAGCCTTGGAGTCGTTTCTTTTTTTTCGGCGACCGCAATAATATTGGGAGCAAATATTGGAACATCTCTGACCGCGTTCCTATTTTCGTTCGCCTCATTGCCCATCGCTTTGTTCATGGGTTCACTTGTCCTAGTTGGGATTATCGGCTCATTCTTGCCTTTCAAAAACAAAGATTTGTCTCAAAATATATTCGGTGTTTTAATAGGACTAGGACTTCTTTTTGTTGGACTTTCCACCATTTCATCAGCATTAAATGTTGAACCAATCCAAAATTTTTTCGCTGGAATTTTCTCAACACACAATTTCTTTTTGGTGCTATTACTATTCGGCGCACTCTTCGCCACTCTCATCTCTTCTTCCGCCGCTGCAACTGGCATTGTTTTAATGCTTGCTTCATCTGGGGCAATAACACTCTCTAGTGCGCTTTTTATTGTTCTTGGGACAAATATCGGAACTTGCATCATACCCATTTTGTCGTCATTTAAAACGAATGACACAGCCAAAAGGACTGCCTATGTTAACTTGATTTTCAACTTTTTGGGGATAGTTTTTGCTGTCCCATTTCTTCTTTTTCTCTCGCCTCAAATCTCGTCATTTCTAGCTTTTCTCTCACAAAGACTTGAATTTCAAATAGCTTTTTTTAACCTCTTTTTCAACATTGTCACAGCGGTCGCAATGTTGCCATTCATTAATCAATTTAATGCGTTCGTTGAGAAGATTATTAGAGTAAAGAATAAAAATGAAAGATGAAAAATTAAAATTGAAAAGTGCGGTCAAAAATAAATTTAACAGCACTTTTCACATTTCTTTTTTCACTTATTTTAAAATTCTTTCAACACTTTTTCCTGTTCCGCTTCGGTTATATCTTTTCAGCCCAAATAATTCTTCGGGGTTTCGCGTTATTTTGTTGACTCCCTCGGTGCATGAAAATGTTATTTTGAATCCCATATCTTTGAGTATTGCATTTGAATTTTTTTCAAACATTCCAAACGGATAGGCATAGGATATTGGTGACAACCCGAATTGTCCCAATTTTTCCATGAGGGCATCGGTGTCTTTTCGAAACATTTGCTCATATTGTTCAGCGCTCTCGCTTTTTAGTTTTTTCACACCTTTTCGGGTTTTTAGTTCATGCAAATTGTTGCTGTGGTGGGCAATTTCAATCAGCCCTGTGTCTTCAAGCTCTTTGGTTTCTTCAAGAAGAAGATAGCTAAAAGTCACGCGATTTTCGTTTTTCAATTCGTCATCCATGAATTGTCCAACAACGGGAACAACAGCTTTTTGTCCTCGTTTTTCAAATTCTGGAAGCACCAATTTTTTCACTCCATAAAACCCATCGTCAAAAGTCAACATGATGGGTTTTCGTGGAAGAGGAATGCCGAACTCGACATAATTGATTAGATCTCTTGGGAGAATTGTTTCATAGCCCGCATTTTTAATATAATCCAAATCTTTAATTAAATCCGAAATTCGAATAATATAAGGATTCGGAGAATACTTGTCTGGGACAACCGCATGATACATGATAATAGGCAAGGGGATAAAACTCCTTGCATCCTCTTCGTTGTTCGTGTTCACTGATTCATGAGAAAAACCCATTCCAAGAAAAACAATAAATAGCACTAAAAATATGTAGAAAAGCGTCTTTGGCACCTTTGCCAAAAACAAACTGTTTTTTAAATTTGAAGTTGAGTTAGACCTGTATTTATTGTTTAAAAAAGAACGCATACTTAAAGTAGTATGAACGCTTTTTATTTGTTCAATACATTGAATGTAAGGGAATAGTTAATAGTAAATGTGAATAACTGTTGTCGAATTTGTTTTCCGTAGGTTTCAATATGAAACATAAAAGTTTATTTTCACTATTCACTAAAACTAACCGAATTATCATTGACAACCAAAAGAGGTTTACCAAATTTTCTAGCAAGGCTCATTGCAACTGCCATGGATATTTCATCATCTCCTTTCAAAATGGAAAGAACCGAGTCGCAATATGGTGAAATTCTCTCCCAGTTGTCATGAGTCAAAACATCCTTGTCAACAAGAACAGCAATTCGTGAATGCTCCGTTGCATAGACTTTTATTTTCTTGCTTGTCATGTAGTCATCGTTGAAAATTCGTGCTGTTCGGTCGACTATATCAACGAGTTTTCCATGATGAGCAACAACAACCGAAATGTGTTTTGTCGAAAGAAGATAGCTTGTTATTCCGCAAAAAATTGTTGCATTCTTCACTTTTGAAAGCGAGACTATTTTTTCAATGTTTCCTGTCACCCCGTCAATCTCTGCGTTCAAATCAATATCCGAAAACGCATTATATGACAATGCCAAAAAGGAAAAGTCCTCCGAAAAATCTCCAGATTTAACGAGTTCTTCAAACGATTTGTCGCTTGTCAAAAAAACATTATTATGTAGTCTTACTTTATTCATAGAATCCTCTCATTAACATACTATGCACCCCCCCCTAAAAGTGCTTGCTTTTTTCATTAGGTTTTGCTAAACTGACTTGAAGTGGAAAATTTCTTTGACAATACTTTATCAGCAGAAGAAACATTGAACATCAGCACTTTGAATCTTGCGTTCATTGGAGATGCTGTGTTTACTCTTTTTATTCGCGACCACCTTGTAAAGTCATTCGACACAAAAAGTGGCGACCTCACTAAAAGATGTGCGAAATATTGTTGTGCGGGGTATCAATCGAAACTCTATG
The DNA here is from genome assembly GCA_009787685.1 of Bacillota bacterium. Classification (GTDB taxonomy): domain Bacteria; phylum Bacillota; class Clostridia; order Christensenellales; family Pumilibacteraceae; genus WRAY01. Next base: position 1,332 of record WQSV01000044.1, on the reverse strand, counting down.
AAAAGTTGAAAGAAGTTATCACCCAAGACGAAATGGAACTCATGAAAAGAGTCCGCAATTGCAAAACAAACCAAAAAGCAAAAAATGCCTCACTCTCTGACTACAGAAGAGCAACCGCTGTCGAAGGACTAATCGGCTGGCTCTATTTGAGAGGAGAGAGGGAAAGGCTGAAAGAACTGCTAGATTTGGCAATAAAGACATAGGAGCAGTGAATAAAGAATAGTGAATAGTGAATTAAATTTATGTTTTCAATTCTTGAAAAATAATTTGACAATCATTATTAATTATTCACTATTCACTAAATAAAAAACAATGAAAATAGAAGGAAGAAATGCTGTCTACGAAGCATTGAAAAGCGACTCAACAATCGACAGGCTTGTTGTTCAACGTGCATTAAAAGACCCTGCGAGTCAAAACATTATCAATCTTGCCAGAGATAAGGGTGTCAAGATTAATTTTGTCGACAAAGATGCACTCGACAGAGAAAGCATAACAAAGCGCCATCAAGGTTTTATTTGTTCAGTCACAGACTTCAAATATGCTGATTTTGACGAACTCAAAAATATTTGCACTTCAAAGAAAAAGCCGATTTTGATTTTGGATGGAATCGAGGACCCTCACAATCTCGGAAGCATCATTAGGGTCGCTGAGTGTGCTGGTTGCGCAGGAATTGTTATCGGTCGTCATCGTCAAGCAAGTATTAATGAAACGGTCATCAAGGTTGCTCAAGGTGCCGCATCTCATGTCAAAGTTGCAAGAGTGACGAACATCAATTCAGCAATTGACGAGTGCAAACATGACTTTATCACGGTCTATGCAGCGGAACTTGGTGGAGAAAATATCTACAAAACGACTTTTAATCACCCATGTGCAATAGTCATCGGCGGAGAAGGAAAAGGTGTCAAGCGTTTGACAAAAGAAAAATGTGATGCAGTTCTCTCGATTCCAATGCGCGGGAAACTCAACTCCTTGAACGCATCAGTTGCTGCAGGGATTGTTGTTTTTGAAGTGTTGAGAGGACTAGGAAAGTAATTTTTTTCAAAGGAACTTAGTATAATTAGTGTAGAAAGTGGATTTAATGATAAAATTAATTGACTTTAAATCTACTTTCCATTTTTAACTCTTCACACTCCAAACTCCCTAAAAACTGTTGAAAGGGTCTTCGACCCTCTTGACGGAGAGTGCTAGTTCAAGCAGAATCCGATAAAGCAGTCGAAGACTGTTGACAGTGGTCTTCGACCATCTTGACGGAGAGTGCAAATATATGCAGAACCCGACAGAACAGTCGAACACTGTTGAAAAGGGCTTTCAGCCCGTCTGTGAGAGATTGCT
>WQSV01000043.1 GCA_009787685.1 Bacillota bacterium | reverse complement strand
CATCATAACAAGTGCATTTGAACATCATGCCCATGTCAAAGCGTGCAAAACGCTTGAACAAGAAGGTTTTGAAGTCACATATCTTCCAGTCTATGAAAACGGAGTTGTAAAAATTGAAGACCTAGAATCTGCAATAACCGAAAAAACAATCCTCATTTCAATAATGCTTGCAAACAACGAAATTGGAACAATTCAGCCGATTGAAGAAATTTCAAGACTAGCAAAAAAACACAAAATCCCTCTTCACACCGACGCTGTTCAAGCAGTTGGCTCACTAGACATTAACGTCAAAACCCTTGGAGTCGATCTCATGAGCATCTCTGCCCACAAGTTCTATGGACCAAAGGGAATTGGAGCGTTGTTCATAAGAAACGGACTAAAAATCAACAAACTAATAGAGGGCGGTTTTCAAGAGAGGTCAATGCGTGGTGGGACAAGCAATGTTGCCCATGCAGTTGGAATGGCAAAAGCGCTTGAAGAGGCTATCAAAGACCGAGAAAAAAATGTTGTCCACATTCAAAAATTATCCGATCACTTGTGTCAAAGAATGCTGAGTGAAATTCCAAGCACGACACTCGTCGGACAAGACGCTCAAAGGGTGCCACAAATTAACAATTTTTGCTTTGATTTTATTGAAGCGGAATCAATACTCTTTAGACTCGACATGGAGGGAATTTGTGCTTCATCGGGCTCAGCTTGTGCATCAGGATCGCTTGAGCCATCTCATGTCCTATTAGCACTAGGGGTCTCAATCGAAAGGGCTCAAGGTTCAATGCGGTTTTCAATCAACAAAAATTTAACAAAATCTGATATTGACAAAGTTGTCGACACAACAAAAAAAGTCGTCAAAATCTTGAGAGAAATGTCTCCACTAACCCCCAAAGAAGATTCCCAAACTCTTTTCAAGGACACAAGCAAAAGCAAACAAATTTAATATTTGAGTGAATAATGAATAGTGAATAACTGTTGTAGAATTATTTTGTCAATAATCTCTATTCACTAGTAGTTATTCACTATTCATCAGGAATAAACATGTATAACGACAAAGTTTTAAAAGAATTCATGAAGCCCGAAAACATTGGAACAATCGAAGATGCAAGCGCCGTCGGCGAAGTCGGTTCACCTCAATGTGGCGACATGACAAAATTATATCTCAAAATTGAAAACAATATCATCACTGACGCAAAATTCCAAACATTTGGATGTGCGGCAGCAATAGCGACATCAAGCGTTGGAACGAAAATGCTGATTGGAAAGTCAATTGATGATGCAAAAAAAATAACAAATAAGAACATAATCGCCGAACTAGGTGGACTCCCACCAGCAAAAATTCATTGCTCAGTCATGTTTGAAGAAGTGATTGGAGAAGCCCTTAATAATATCAAAAACTAAGATAATCTAAATGGCGAGTTGTGAGTCTTGCCCAGCATCCCTATTCAAAAGCTAACGAATTTAACTACCGTGTTCAAAAAATAAAACCCCTAGGAGGACAACCTGACAGGTTGCGAACACGATTTTGTCAAAATTAATTTTGCAATCTGTCAGTTTTAAAAATGAACAACAACAACCTCAAATTTTAACAAGCCCCAAGATGCTGCTATCAAAAAATAGCGGGTATCTTTTTTTTGCATGTTATTGCTGAACTTAGAACAAAACAGAGCCTGCAAGAATACTAATCTTTGCAATCAAAACACACACTCCAATAATAGCTGGCGTTGAACACTGATCATCGGTTGAAAGCAGCAATTTGATTTGCTAACACAATTCAATAACAATCAAAATTCTAAAATTAACGAAAGGAGAAAACAAAATGAAAATTTTAATAACAGGAACAACACAAGGCATAGGACACGCAATAGCAAAAAAATTCCTCTCGCATGGGCACAAAGTGATCGGTTTTGATATTCTTTCTCCATCAATCAAAGATGAAAACTTCACTCACCACAACGTGGATGTGTCTGAAAAAAACCAACTGCCGTCACTAGAAAACATAGACATTCTAATCAACAATGCTGGTGTTTCAAATGAAGAAGACGCAATAAAAGTCAACCTAATCGGCTATATCAACATTGCGGAACATTATGCATTTGAACAAAGCATAAAATCAGTTCTCAACATAAACAGTGTTGCAACTCACATGGGAATTGAACTTCCAAGGTATTGCGCTTCACAAGGAGGAAGATATGCCTACACAAAAAATCTTGCCCTAAGGCTAGCGAAAAACGGGGTTACTGTCAACGGAATAAGTTGTGGCGGAATTTTGACGGAATGGAACAGGGAAATAACAGACGACAAAAATCTCTATAAAAAAGTCAAAAATGAAACACTCTTGAAGAAATGGGCAACGGCAGAAGAAGTTGCCGACCTTGCTCACTTCTTGACCGTCACAAACAAAAGCATAACAGGGCAAGACATAATCATTGATAACGGGGAGATGGCAAAATTTAACTATATCAACGACAAAAAAACACTAGAAATCTTTCACAGCTCAATTTTCACAAAGGAAACACAATGAACAAAAAAACAATTTCACATCACAATCATGACCCAAAATCCCCAAGCCCAATAAACTTGTGGTTTGCCGCATTTGTCGCTTTGTCAGTGCTATTTTTGGTGTTGATGAACCTTTTTGCAATGCGTCCAATAGGTTGGGGGGATTTTATGTTGACAAACGCGGGACTGCTTTTGATTGCTCCTGTTCTAGTTTTGCAAAATGTAATAACCGAAGTGTGGGGCAAAAAAACTGCGTTCAAAGTGACATTGTTCGCTATCGCTTGTCAAATTTTCATAGTCCTTCTCTCCCAGTTGATAATTGCTCTTCCAACAAACAATCCGAGCGCATCAAACAGTTGGGAAGAGGTTTTTGGATCTCAGTGGAGAGTAGTAATTGCTTCAATTATAGCATTTGCGGTCGGCAGCTTTCTCAATATTGTGGTCTTTGTCAAAATTCGAGAAAAATCAAAAACAGTCCAAGGAAAATATAAATTTTTCTATATTATCGCCGCTTTTGTCAGCACAGCAATAGCACAATTTATTGATTCAACACTTTTCATGATTTTGGCGTTCGCACCAATTGGCATTCCGAACACTTTTGAGCTGGCATGGCGAAATATTTGGACGAGCATTGGAGTCGGAACAGCAGTCCAACTTCTTTTAGAGACAACTATAGTCGTTGCGATTGCGGTCCATCTAGCCAAACATTTGAAAAGAAAAAAAGACGCAGAAGTGATGGCGCTTTCTTTAAATATTGAAGAAAGTCAACCCCAGAAAAACAATTGACTTAATTTTAAAAAAAACATATAATAAACTCAATGAACATTGCGATCTACACAAACACTCAAAAAGACAAAGGCGATGCAGTCACAAAAATGGCGAAGAAAAAATTCACATCGTCTGGTTTTTCTGTGGACACTTTCTTCGACAAAAAAGATTTCATTGGTTCGCAAAAGCATTTTGACGTTGTTGTTGTTGTTGGCGGAGACGGAACTATTCTTCGAATCGTCGAGCATTGCGCAGAAAAAGACATCGCAATCGTCGGAATAAACCTCGGTAAACTCGGCTTTCTTGCCGATATTGAAAAAGAAGACATTGACAAACTAATCTCATGTCTCAAAAATTCATGCTACACTAAAACTCCTCAACCACTCCTCAAAACCGAATATGAAGGCAAGAAATTCTATGCTCTCAATGAAACCTATATTAAGTCATGTGATGAGGGGATGATGGAAGTCGAAGTTTCAGTTGTCGGGCGCTATCGTGACACATTCTATTCCGATGGCTATATGGTGGCAACCACCTTCGGTTCAACCGCCTATGCTCTTTCATGCGGAGGTCCACTAATTGAAAGAAATGTTCCAGCCCACATTCTTGTTCCAATAAACGCCCACACTCTTTCAGCAAGGCCACTCGTTATCTCTAACAGCGACACTGTCGTTATGAGTATTCGAAACAGTTGTTGCACCAACCTTTATGTTGACGGACAAAACAAAGCAAGCATAGAAAAAAATAGCCCAGTCAAAATTACCGCTTCAAAAAAAATAGCTACTTTTATAAGATTAGATGGCGGACATAGTCCGTTTTCAAAAATAGAAAAGAAAAGAGGATAATTAAGATTAAAAGTCAAGAGCGGAGATTAAAGCAAGTATAAAATAAATTTTCACAACATTTCTATGCTAAAATCTCCACTCTCAAAAAAACCATGCTAAAAAAACTAACGATAAAAAATGTTGCATTAATCAAAGAATTAGACCTTGAATTTTCTCAAGGTCTAAATATATTGAGTGGTGAAACGGGGGCAGGGAAGAGTATTATCGTTGACAGCCTAATGCTTCTCCTTGGTGCAAGATATGACCCATCATTACTAAAACACGGAGAAAGCGAAGGAGCAGTGGAAGGTTTTTTTGAAATTGGAGACTCTGCTCAAAAAGCATTAAGTGAGTTCGGGTTTGACTCCGACAGCGAACTTCTAATTGCTCGAAAATTCAATTCTTCAAACAAGCATGAAATCCGAATCAACGGAAAAATTGCAACGCTTTCAATGTTGAAATCGCTCATGCAAAACATTGTCGATATCTATGGACAAGGGGAACATCAAAACTATATTCTTCCAATCCACCACATCAAACTCCTCGATAGTTTCGCAAAAACAAACTTCGCGGACCTAGTAAAATCAATAAAAGACAATTATTTTGAACACTTGAAAATTGCTCGTGAAATCAAAAATTTAGGCGATGCGGACGAAAGAGAAAGAAATCGCGACATTCTTAAATATCAAATCGAAGAAATCAAAAAAGCGTGTTCATATGAAGAAGAAGAAGAAGAACTGGTTGAAAGGCGAAGGTTCATTCTTGGAGCGGAGCGAATTAACGAAGCACTAGGAGAAGCATATGCCTCATTAAACGACAATGAAATGTCAAATGCGGTCGATAATGTTCGAGTTGCATATCGTGCCATTGACTCAATCTCAAGTTTTTCCATAGCACTCTCAGAGCTTTCAGAGCGTCTTAACACTCTATTCATTGAACTCAAAGACATCTCCGCAAGCGTTAGCGATGAAGTCGATGCTTTTGATTATGATGAAAAAGACCTCGACAAAATTGAAACTCGTCTTGACGTTGTGAGGGGATTGAAAAGAAAATATGGCGACTATCAAAAAATGCAAAAGTTCCTTATTGATGCGGAAGAGAAATATCAAAAGCTCGAAAATGGAGCAGACATTTTTGAAAAGTTGACAAAAGAAAAAAATGCGACGCTTAAAAAACTGTATTTTGATTGCAAAACTCTCTCTGAAATAAGACGAGAAAAAGCAAAAGAATTTGAAGAAAAAATCAGTCAAACCGTCAAAGATCTCGGAATGCCACAAGCGATTTTTAAAATCGTTTTCAATGAATTCCCAAATATTGACGAATGCGAAAAAGACCTAGCTCAAACTGGACTTGACACCGCGGAATTCTATTTTTCCGCAAATCCCGGACAACCATTAAAACCATTGACCAAAATAATCTCAGGCGGAGAAATGTCAAGGTTTATTCTTGCGTTAAAAGTGATTTTATCCAGCACCGACGATATTTCAGTCATGGTTTTTGACGAAATTGACGTTGGAATCAGCGGAATAGTGGGGCAAGAAATAGCAAAAAAACTAGCAAACATTGCCACAGACCGACAAGTTCTTTGCGTCACGCATCTCTCGTCAATCGCCGCGATGGCAGACTCACACTACTTCATCAAAAAAATCCAATCCGACATCGACACTTTTGTTGAAGTCAAACTCCTTGACGAAGTCGGCTCAATCGAAGAAGTCGCACGTCTCTCTGGAGCCCTTGGCATCAGTGAAAAATCATGCGACACTGCAAAAGAAATGAAAACTTGGAGCAACAACTTCAAAAAAACTTTGCACTAACACTTCCCCCTCAACTCAATTTAAACCAAACTGAGTCAAAGAAACAAATTAACTTGAATCTAGAAAACATGGACATCGCATTTCGATAGCCATGTTTTTGCTTAGGCTGTTAGAGATAACTATGTGACTATCAGCATATAATTCTGCCTTCAATGTTCTGAATGAGTTCAAAATTTTCACAGTATGTCTTGAATGCAGAGGGTCAGCTGGCAGTAGGGGTCAAAATAGGATGATGCAAAAATGGAATGAAGTCAAACTGAGCGCAGTGTGAAAAGGCTGTGTTTTTTTACGAAACTTTGTGTCCAGATTCCTTCCATTTGCTTAGCGTGACTTTTGCAAATGGTTGTGTTATTAGGGTAAGTCAGTGATAACAAACAAACTGGTCAAGGAAATTAACTCCTTAACCAGTTTGTTTTGATGACTGATTTTGATAGATTAGTTGAAAAGAGTTAGTTGTTATTTAACCGCTTTATTAATTTCAGAAATCGCTGTTTCAACTGAACACTTCTCCAATTGCTTTCCATTAACTCGAAGAGAAGGACCTTTAGTGCAGATTTTCATGCAGTAGGTTGCTTTGAATTCTGTCGTTTCAACAAGGTTATTCTCTCTCAAATGTTTCATCACTCCGAGATAGAGTTCTTGCCCACCAGACTTCAGACAGCTTGCGCCAAAACAGATGTCAAGGTGAAGTGATTTTTCATTTGGAGTTTCATCAATGATATAGCCGTCATTTTTATTTTTTTGACGGTGTTCATAATGAGTGTGCAACAGGTCATGTGTTTTCTTGTCATCAAGTCCAGCATAGATTTTTTTAAGTCCCGGACTGTTTGACGAAATTCTTTGCTCTAATTTCTTGTCATTAGTGTAGAGTCCACCAGCTCTTTTCTTTGAAACTGCTTTATTAACAAGAGCAGGTGGCTGCCCTCCGCCATTAACACATCCGCCAGAACATGCCATGACTTCAACAATGTCAACATTAATATCGCCGTCCTGAATTTTTTGAATCAATTCTCTTGCGTTTCGAAGTCCCGAAACCGCCGCAAGCTTCAATGTTTCTCCGCTAACTGTGAGTTCTGTTATTTTAACATCCTTGTCAGCTCTCAGTTTTTTAAAATCTGGGGTTGAACCTTTTTCCAAGCTGTCAGCAGCAAATCTCAAAACCGCTTCAGAAACACCGCCACTCGAGCCAAAAATAATTCCTGCTCCAGTTGATAATCCAAACGGCTCATCAAGTTCGCTCTCTTTCAATTTGTTGAAGTCGATTCCACGTTCTTTAATCATGAGAGCAAGTTCATTCGTTGTCAGAACAAAATCAACATCAGGATTTCCGTTAACCTTGAACTCTTCTCTTGCGACTTCGAATTTTTTCGCAGTGCAAGGCATTAGTGCAACCACAACCAAGTCTTCGCGCTTAATATTCATATCTTTTGTAAGCCTATCTTTTATTAGCGAACCAAGCATTTGTTGGGGCGATTTGCAAGATGAAAGATTGCCGACAAGGTTCGGAAAGTTTTGCTCCGCGAACTTGACCCAAGCAGGGCAACACGATGTGAACATTGGCAATTTTTCGCCTGCCTTCTTTCTCTCTAAAAGTTCTTTTCCTTCTTCAACAACGGTGAAATCCGCCGCGAAGCAAGTGTCAAAAACTTTGTCAAATCCCATTCTTTTTAATGCTGTTATGATTTTGCCAGTCACTTTTGTTCCGGGGCTCTTTCCGAACAATTCTCCCAAAGTGACACGAGTAGCAGGGGATATTTGAACAACAACAGTTTTAGACTTGTCATAGACCGCTTGCCAAACTTCCTCTATGTTATGTCTTTCGTTTAACGCTCCAACAGGGCAGACTTTCACGCATTGACCGCAGCCAATACACTCTTCAAAGCCGATGCCTCTCTCAAGGAATGTTCCAACTTTTGCTTTTGCTCCGCGGAATGAAAATTTGAGAGCATCAACAGATTGAACCTCGTCACAAATTCGAACACAATTTCCGCAAAGAACGCATTTTGTTTGGTCGCGAGTAATTGCGGTTGACGAGAAATCTTTTTCCGCTTCTGGCTTGAATGATTGGAATCGAACTTCATCAATGCCATGTTGTTTTGCAAAACTTTGCAATTTGCAATTTTCGCTCTTTGGGCAAGTCGTGCATTGTTGGTCATGACTCGCAAGCATCATTTCAAGAATCATTTTGCGAATTCCGCGGATTTGCTGGGTGTTAGTGTGAACAATCATGCCATCCCATGGGACAGTTGAACATGCGGGAAGAACACCTCGTCCATCAACTTCAACAACGCACATTCTGCATGAACCAAAAATGCTCAGCTCTGGCTGATAACAAAAAGTGGGCAATTCAATGCCAATTTTTCTAGCCACCTCCAGAACATTTCTTTCATTTGAAAATGTAGTTTCAATATTATCAATTATTATCTTTTTCATAATAAATATTCCTTTTTATTGAATATCTAATATTGAATATTGAATATTTGTTGAAAAATATTTTTCACACTCACCCATTCAATATTCCATATTCAATTTCTAAAAATTACTCCTTAACGATTGCGCCGAACTTGCAAGCTGGCAAACAAGCGTCACACTTTATGCATTTTTCTTGGTCGATCACCCATGTTTCTGGTTGTCTCAATTCACCACTGATTGCATCAACTGGACAAGCACGCTTGCAGATTGTGCAAGCTTTGCATTTGTCTTGTAAAATCTTATAAGACGCAAACGCTTCGCAAGCTCCAGCAGGACATTTGCCTTCGTTGATGTGAGCAAGGACCTCGTCTCTAAAATATGTCAAAGTTGAAAGAACTGGATTTGGCGCAGTTTTTCCCAATGCACAAAGCGAAGCCGCTTTGACAGTTTGGGCAAGTTCTTCCAAAAGTGGAAGTGTCTTTTCAGTTGCACGTCCTTCAGTAATATCATCCAAAAGCGCAAGCATTTGCCTTGTTCCTTCTCGACAAACTGTGCATTTTCCACAACTTTCATTTTGAGTGAATTGCATGAAATATTTCGCAATTTTGACCATGCAAGTTTTTTGATTCATGACAACAAGTCCACCAGAACCAACCATTGCTCCGATTTTTGCAAGGTTGTCATAATCAAGTTGCAAGTCAAGGTGGTCTTGTGTCAAACAACCGCCCGATGGACCACCAATCTGAACCGCTTTAAAATCGCATCCGCAATCAGACCCGGGGCCTTCTGTGACCTTTCCGCAA
>WQSV01000042.1 GCA_009787685.1 Bacillota bacterium | reverse complement strand
TTTTTTGAATATTGCACTAAACCAACCATTCTCCTCTTTTTCTTTTTCTAATGTGAAATGTTTCAAATAAGCCGTTTTCACTTCTTTGACTCTATCATCAATTATTCCACTAACGATAATTCTTCCATTGTTTCTCATAGTATGCGTGACATAGTTCGCCAATTTCAACAACAAATCTGCAGTTAAGTTCGCAAGAACAACATCAAACTTTTCCTCAACTCCATCAAGCAGGCTATTGATTTTTGATTTGTAATTTGACAAATAATTTGTTTTTGCGTTTTGATTTGTTGCAATAATTGCATTCTCATCCATATCAAGAAACAAGCAATTATCCGCTTCAAGCCTCAATGAACAAAGTCCCAATATCCCACTTCCACAACCAACATCGACAACCTTTTTGTTTTTCATTTCAATATTTTGGACATGTTCAATACACATTGAAGTAGTTTCATGAATCCCCGTTCCAAAAGCGAGCCCCGGATCTATGTAGAGTGTTTTGTTCAAACCCTCTCCTTTTTTTTCCCACTCCTCTTTATCCCATGTGGGAACAATCGTTAAGTTTCCAATAAGTTTAGGCTTGAAATATTTCAAATGGGCTCTTTCCCAATCTTTTGAGTTGATTTTTTTTTCTTCAATTTTTAATGACCCCGTTGCAAATTGTGACATTTTGGAATAAATGTTCAATTCATCTCTGACAAGAGCAATGTCGAATTTTTCATCAAAAAAACCTTTGACAACAACTTCAATATCATCAATCACAACTCCATCATCAACATAATCCCAGTATGTTTCTTCTAAAGTCTTTTTTATTTCTTTTGCGTCATGAATTGCAGTGCCTTGACTTCCTAGTTCAGTCAACACATATGCAACAATTTCACTGAACTCACTTGTGGTGCTGATGCTAATTTCTTTGAATAACATGTTTTCCTTTGGTATCCTTTTAATAATAATTTTGTTTGTGTATCCTATTCACACAACCTTTTTGAAATGAGTATTTGAGAAGATTTTTGCTTGTAAGAACGTTTGTCTTTTGCGTCAAGAAACACACCTAGATATTTGCTTTGTGTTAACTTGATTTAGGCTGTGCTTTATGACCCCTCCCTACAGGAAATCTCTTAAAATATTTTCCCAAAAAAGTTGTCTGAATAGGATACCCATATAATTTTATTTTGATTGCTATTTGCAACAAAACTCATTTACCAATACTTTATCACGCATAGTATTGAAAATTCACTAGCGTTGACAGAATTTCTCATCGCTAGTGAATTATTTTTTACTTATTAAATTTTGCAACTTTGTCATAGTTACTGTCTGTTAAAGCAGTTTCTAGTTCTTTAAGCATTGCTTTTTGTTCTTTTGTCAAATTCTTTGGGGTTTCAATTTCAACTGTGACCAACAAGTCGCCTGTCACCCCTCTTTTTCCATGCTCAATGCCTTGTCCTTTAAGTTTCAAAATTGTTCCGTTTTGGGTCCCCTCTGGAAGTGGGAATGCTAGTTTTGTTCCTTTTAGCATTGGTATTTGAATTTTTGCCCCAAGCATTGCTTGAGTGAATGTGACTGGAACTTCAACGATTAAATCCATACCTTTTCTTCTGAAAAGTTTGTGTGGCATGACATTTATCATCAAGAGAAGATTTCCGCTTTTTCCACCAGCAACTCTAGACCTTTCCCCTTCTCCCGCAACTGTCATGATTTGACCATGCTCAATGCCTTGTGGGAAAGTTATTCTGAGGTTAACATTTTTACGAACAAGTCCTTTTCCAGAACAAGAGGTGCAAGGATCTTTTATTATTTTTCCAGACCCAGAACAAGGTGAACATGCTTTCATTGAAACAACTCTTCCAAATGGAGTTTCTTGAGCGTATCTCACTGAACCTGTTCCACCACAGTTATTACACTTTGAATATTGAGTGCCGTTCTTTGCCCCTGTTCCTTTGCAACCAGAACATGATTCAAATCGATTGACGGCAATTTCTTTTTGCACACCAAAAGCGGCCTCTTCAAATGTCAATGTGACATTGAGGGTTATGTCTGCGGCACTTCTCTTCGAAGATTCTCGAGCATCTTGCCCGCCACCTTGAAACATGTTGACAAAGTCGTCAAAAATAGAGCCGCCACCTGCTCCACCTGCTTTAGTGAAATCACCAAAGTTAGAAAAGCCACCAGCTCCACCAAAACCACCAGCACCGCCTCCCGGTCTGAATCCGGAAAAACCGCCCTGACCTTCCATGTCATAGGCTCTCTTTTTTTGAGGATCACTGAGCGTTTCATATGCTTCGTTTACCTCTTTAAACTTATTTGCTGCCGCTTCATTCCCTTGGTTTAGGTCTGGGTGATATTTTTTTGCAAGTGTTCTATATGCGTTGCGAATTTCGTCCTCTGTCGCACCTTTTTTTACTCCGAGCGTGTCGTAGTGCGTTTTACTCATAGTTTTTTCCTCGTCTTCAACCTAAGATGTGGGCGACAACATGTCGCCCTGCAACTTAGAATTTTGAGTTTTCGTTGTTGTTTTTTCTCTTAAAGGTCTTCAACCATTGGCTCTGCGTCGACATAAGTGTCTTCGTTTCCACCGCCGTCATTGCCTTGTTGATATAGTTTTGAGAAAATACCGTTTGACAGTTTTTGCAACACATCAACCGCATCATGAATTTTTTCGATGTCATCAGACTCTAGTGCTGTTTTAACATTGTCAATTTCTGTTCTTAGTTGAGCTTTGTCTTCGTCAGTTATGCTATCACCGTTTTCATTGAGGAATTTTTCAATGCTGAACGCAAGCATATCTGCTTGATTTTTTGTTTCAACGATTTCTTTGCGTTTTTTGTCATCTTCAGCAAAGTTTTCTGCATCTTTGATTGCATCTTGAATTTGTTTTTCAGTCAAGTTAGTTGATGCAGTGATAGTAACTCTGTGTTCTTTTCCAGTTCCTTTGTCTTTTGCTGAAACATTGACAATACCATTTGCATCAATATCAAACGTTACTTCAATTTGTGGAACGCCACGTGGTGCAGGAGGAATTCCGCCAAGTTCAAATCTCGCAAGAGTTTTGTTGTAAGCGGCCATTTCTCTTTCACCTTGAAGAACATGAATATCAACACTCGGCTGACCATCTGTTGCTGTTGAGAAAACTTGTGCTTTCTTTGTTGGAATGGTTGTGTTTCTTGTGATTAGTTTTGTGAAAATTCCACCAACTGTTTCGATTCCAAGTGATAATGGAGTGACATCAAGAAGAAGAACATCTTTAACCTCTCCCCCTAAAACACCACCTTGAATAGCAGCGCCAAGAGCGACGCACTCGTCTGGGTTGATTCCTTTGAATGGATCTTTTCCAGCCAGTTTTTTAACAGCTTCAACAACCGCTGGAATACGAGTTGAACCACCAACCAAGATAACTTTGTCGATATCTTTTGTTGTGAATTTCGCATCAGCCATAGCGCGTTCTGTCAATTTGATTGTTTTTTCAACTAAATCTTGAGTCAATGCATCAAACTTCGCACGAGTCAATTCATAGTCCATATGAAGTGGTCCAGATGCACCGCTTGTGATAAACGGCAATGAAATAGATGTTTTTTGAAGAGTAGAAAGTTCAATTTTTGCTTTTTCCGCCGCTTCTTTCAATCTTTGAAGAGCCATTTTGTCTTTTGAAAGATCAATAGCATTGTCGTTTTTGAACTGAGTGACAAGATGATTGATAACTTTTTCGTCAAAATCGTCACCACCAAGTTTGTTGTCACCTGCTGTCGCCACAACCTCAAAAACTCCATCGCCGATTTCCAAAATAGAAACGTCAAATGTTCCACCACCAAGGTCGAAAATGAAAATTTTGTGGTTTGAAGTTTGACCTTTGTCCAAGCCATAAGCAAGAGCTGCTGCTGTTGGCTCGTTGATAATACGCATTACTTCAAGTCCTGCGATTCTGCCCGCGTCTTTTGTTGCTTGACGTTGAGCATCCGAAAAGTATGCAGGGACTGTTATAACTGCTTTGTCAACTTTTTCACCAAGATAAGCTTCAGCATCTTGTTTTAGTTTTCCCAAAACCATTGCCGAGATTTCTTGTGGCGAGTAATTCTTTTTGTCGATTTTAACTTTTCTATCGGAACCCATATCACGCTTAATTGAGATAATAGTTCTTTCTGGGTTTGCAACCGCTTGACGCTTTGCAACTTGCCCAACAAGTCTTTCTCCATCTTTTGCAAAGCCAACGACTGATGGCGTTGTTCTTGCACCTTCTGCATTAGGGATTACAACTGGTTCACCGCCCTCTAAAACGGCAACACACGAGTTAGTTGTTCCTAAGTCTATTCCAATGATCTTTCCCATGATTTTTTTATCCTCCAATGATTTGTGCTGTTTGCACTATCCTTTGATTTTTTTTATTTTGTGATTTTTTGTGTTTTTGTCCGAAGTATCGAACTTGTTTGAATTTTTTTAAATTAGATACCAACTTTAACAACAGAGTGACGAATAACTCTGTCTCCAAGTTTATAGCCTTTTTTGAAGACTTCAACGACAATGTTAATATTTTCTGGGTCTTTTACTTTCACTCGCATAACCGCATCATGAAGATTCGGGTCAAACTGCTCACCAAGCGCTGGAACTTCCGTCACCCCAAAACTTGCAATCGTGTCGTTGAATTGACGATAAATCATTTTCAATCCATCAGCAATAGCATCGTCGTTGATGTGTTTTATTCCATGCTTAAAAGTGTCAAGACATGGAAGAATTTTTGCAAAAACATCAACAATACCATCCTCTTTAAGTCGTGCTTCCGCTTCTTTCGTTCTTTTTCGATAATTGTCAAAGTCTGCTTGCATACGCGTTGCGAGGTTCGACATCTCCGCAGTTCTTTCTTTTTCTTTGTTTATAGCAATTTGAGAAACTTCCAGAGATTGTGCAAGTTGCGCAACATTGTCCTTGAGGGTAGCGTTTTCCATTTTTAACGAAGCAATGAGCTGGGTCTCTGGATTACCTTTTTGGTCTTTTTGAAGTGGTGGCAAACCAGAACTCATTCTTTGACTGTCAACATGACCCGTCGAATATTTTTTTTCGTGATCAGACATTATATCCTCCCAATTTTTTTTATTTCTTTGTTAGTGAATTTCAAGTCCTCTTTCTTTCTCTTCACTATATCGCTATTAATGTTTTTTTAATTCTTATTCTTCATCATCCTCTTCTATGTCATACTCAACATCTACTTCTTTAATATTTTCACTCTCTCTTCCGGGCTCGGGCAACAAATTGATTGTTCTTCCAATATGATCAAGAACCGAGACCACTTTTGGATAATCCATTCTTACTGGTCCGATGACCCCCGCCTTTCCAATGTTGACTCCACGAACAGTATAGTTGGCTGTGATGATTGCACACTCAGGCATGCCAGCTTTGAGTTCATTGTCTTTTGAAATCAAAATATTCAAACTCATGTCGTCGCTATTTGCAAGAACTGGCAACAGTTCGTTTTTGCTGTCTAATAACTCTAACATTGCCCTTGCCTTTTCAATATTTGAATATTCGGGCTGTTCAAGAAGTTTTGATGAGCCCTCCAAGACGAACTCTGCTGAATCTTCGTGAACATGATTTTTGAGGATTTTAAAGATTGTGTCGAAAATCTGTTCGAATTCTTTTTTAACCTCTTTTAAGACTTTTTTTGTTTTTGCGACTTGGTTAAGAGTGTAGCCTTTGAATGCAACTGTCGCGAACTCCGCGGCATCATTCAAAAAGTCGTCATTAAGATGGGCTGAAACACTTGCTTGAGTGTCCTTGAGAACTCCTCTGTCAGTGACTATGACAATAAGTGCGGTTAGTGGGGTCAAGCGAACAATCTTGATGTTTTCAATAATCGCGTCACCTGCCGAATTAACAAATGCAATTGATGTCAAGTTTGTTATTTCACTAATAACCTTTGCCGTGTTTCGAAGAACATCGTCGATTTCCATCAATTTTCTTTGAAAATGTCTCTTGATTATTTTCAGTTCCGCACGAGTCAACTTTCGCCTTGGCATTAACTTTTCAACATAGAACTTATAGGCATCAATTGTTGGAACACGACCTGCTGAAGCATGAGGTTGAACCAAAAAACCCATTCCCTCAAGTGCTGCAAGTTCGTTTCTTATTGTTGCGGAAGAAAGTGCTGGGAGATGTTTTTTTTGAATTTCACTAGACGAAACTGGTTGAGGTTTGCTCATGAAACTTTCAACCATTGCTTGGATTATTTGTTCTTTTCTTGAAGAGAGTTTCATTCCGTTATGTTGCCTTCTAAATTCGCAAGACAAAAAATGCCTGCTAGCACTCTACACCCCTAGACTGCTAATATAAGGATAACATTTTAAAATATACGTGTCAACTAAAAAACACGCATATTTATAAATTTTTTGTAAATTTTTTGTGTAATTTAATCTATTTAAATTAGCTCTAAAATAATACTATTAAGTAAGTAAAACGCACCTTTTGAACATCTCAAAAAACCACCTTCATGAACCAACAATCCTTTTGATATTAATGTCTCAATATTCGTCTTTTTCGCCTTTATCAAGTCATAGTCAAAATCATTTTTCATTTTTTTTAGGTCAATTCCATTTGAAACCCTCAGCCCCAACATAACATTTTCAAAAATCCTGTCACTTTTTGTTAATAAATTTTTTTCATATAAAAATACATTATTTAGATAATTTTCCATGGAACTTGTGCATTTTTTTCTAATCCCATCAAAAAATGAACTTGCATATATTCCGAGTGCTAAATAATTTGAATCATTCCAATATTTTGAGTTGTGACGAGAGTGATAGCCTTTTTGAGCAAAATTTGAAACCTCATAGCGTGAAAAACCTTTTTTCTCCAGCAAATCAACTGTAATATCATAAAAGTCCGCTTGCTCATCTTGGTTTGTTTGAATGTTTTTCTCATGAAATGGAGTCCCCTCGTCAACCGTCAACCCATAAATCGAAATGTGCTTGATTGGCAAACTTGAAATTTTTTCGACAGTTTCCTTGAATTCTTTTTTCGTTTGTCCCGGCAATCCCGACATTAAATCAACACTAATATTTGTTATGCTTGATTTCAAAAACTTGTTGAGTGCGCCTTCAAAATCACGATATGAGTGTCCTCTTTCTATTTTTTTCAAAAGTTTGTCATCGTCACTTTGAAGTCCAATGCTGATTCTGTTGATATTTGCTTTTTCACACTCAAAAACAAGCTCGTCACTGCAACTTTCAGGATTCACTTCAAGTGTTATTTCACAATTTTCATCGACTTTGTAGTGACCGCGAACTGCTTTTAATATTTTTGAAATTGCTCCTTTTGGCAAACAACTTGGTGTTCCCCCACCAAAATATATTGTGTCGAGTTCAGTTCCACAAAAAACACCATGCTCAAGTTCAATCTCCTTGAGCATGGCATTAACGTAATTTTTCTTTTCCAATTCACTTCCAACAACTGAATAAAACGAACAATAACCGCATTTTGAATTGCAATATGGAATGTGAATATAGAGCCCTAATTTACCTATTGACATTTAGTTTCGGGAGTGATTTCTTGCCATGGGAATATCCAACAAGAGAGTCGAATACCCATTTGACACAGTAAAACCAATTAGTAAAGAAATAATAGCAACTATCCGCTATTCTAAACAAAAGAATCGCAGTCCCTATACTTTCAATTTTTTGAGTAATTTTTTTGCAGTTAACACCACGTTGTCAGTGGTGAAACCATAAATTTCAAAAAGCTTGTCTGGTGGTGCAGAAGAACCAAATTGATCCATGGTAACATATGCCCCATCAATACCAATATATTTACCCCAAGACAAAGACGAGCCCGCTTCAATTGCGATTCTTGCTCTCACGCTTGATGGAAGAACTTCTTCTCGATACTTCGCGCTTTGAGCCTCAAACAATTCCATGCATGGCATTGAAACAACTCTGACCTTTATTCCTTGTTTTTCAAGTTCGATTTTTGACTTTAATGCCAGTTCAACTTCTGCGCCAGTTGCAATAAGTATCAAATCCGCATCAGCTTCACAATCTGATATGACATAACCGCCAAAAAGGCCACTTAATCTATCAATATCCTCAGCCAAGTTTTCAATGTTTTGACGAGAAAGAATCAAACATGTCGCACCTTTTGATGAAAGCGCACTGATATAAGCACATGCAACTTCATCCGAGTTATAAGGGCGAATGATTTTTAAATCTGGAATTGAGCGCAACATAACAAGATGGTCAACTGGCTGGTGCGTTGGACCATCTTCACCAACACCAATGCTGTCATGAGTGAAAATATAGAAAACGTTCAAGTCCATGAGCGCACTCATTCTGATTGAACATCTCATGTAGTCAGAAAAAACAAAAAATGTTGATGCATATGGAACAACTCCACCATGAAGCGCCATTCCATTTAGAATTGCACCCATTGCCTGCTCACGAATTCCAAATCGAATATTTCTTCCTGTTGGGTTCTCATCAGAAAAATCACTCTCATCATCAAGATATGATTTGCACGACGGCCCAAGATCCGCACTTCCACCAGTCAAGTTTGGAATTATTTTTGACAATTTGTTCAAAACAACGCCACTAAAATTTCTTGTCGCATCTGTCTTTTTCGAAAATTCAAAAATTTCGTCAATTTCAGTAAGATCTGGTGTTTTGCCTTTTTGCCAACTTGAATACTCTTCAAATTCTGTTGGATATTTGGCTTTATAGGCTTTTTGTGATTTTGCGAACTCAGTTTCGTGTTTCACCAAATTTGCTGTTATATCAGCATAGAACTTCACTATATCAGCTGGAACTTCAAATTCTTTGCTTTTCCAATCAAGGTTTTTCTTGAGTGTTGCAAGAGCGTCTTTACCAAGTGGCGCACCATGAGAATCACTCAAACCCTCTTTTGATGAGCCAAATCCGATTTTTGTTGTCACAATAATGATGCTTGGTTTTTCTGTTTCTTGTTTTGCCAGTGATATTGCTGAATCTATTGAATTGACATCTTCACCGTCGCGAACAGTCAGAACTTGCCAGCCTTGCGCTTCAAAACGAGTTTTGACATCTTCCGTGAAAGAAATATCAGTTGAACCCTCAATCGTTATGTTGTTTGAGTCATAGAGGCAAATCAATTTGCCAAGTTTCCAGTGTCCAGCAAGCGATGCGGCTTCATAGGATATTCCCTCTTGCAAGCAACC
>WQSV01000041.1 GCA_009787685.1 Bacillota bacterium | reverse complement strand
ATCAAAATTTCTTCTCTACATCTATTGCATCCACAACTCATAAAAAAAATACCTCCACATACCCCTTGTTTAAAGGGTTAGTATGTAGAGACACAAATTTTCACTGAAAGTTGAAAATTGAAAAATGAAAGGTGAGGCTAAAATTAATTTAACAATAATTTTCAACTAACAACACTATTCTAAAAACATATTATGTGGTTCTTGGAAATATGGTGACAATTGGTTGTAAATCTCTTTGGTCAAAATGAAAAGTTATTTTGTAAACGATTTCAAGAGAATACTGATTTTGACTTAAAATTAGTTGACAACCGACATTCAATTTGTCTATAATAGAACAATATGTCCAAAAATGGGACAAAGATAAAATAAAAGGAACAACAAGAAAAATGAAAAGAACCTATCAACCAAAAAAGAGAAAAAGACTAAAAGTGCATGGATTTCGTGCACGCATGAAAACAGCGGGTGGCAGACGCGTCCTAAAGCGTCGTCGTGACAGAGGTAGAGCAAATATTGCAGTTAAGCCATTAGGCTCTAACTAAATTGAAGATTGAATATTGAATATTGAATAAGTAATGACAATAATTTGACGACACATATTCAATATTCAATATTAAGTATTCAATAAAAAATGCTAAGCAAACAATACCGCCTGACAAAACAAGGCTCATTTCGATATGTTTATAACAACGGACAAAGAAAGCAGAACACGGCGTTTAGGCTTTCATTTGTCTTAGGGAAAACTTTGAAAGTCGGAATTGTTATTTCAAAAAAACTAGGAAAAGCGAACAAACGAAACCTAATCAAAAGACGAATAAGAGCAATCTTTCGAGAAAACATTCAAAATATCAAAAAATCTCAAATAGTCTTAAGCGTCAAAGAAGAAGCCGCGGACATGCTTTTTAAGGATTTGAGAAAAGAAGTTTTGGGAGTTTTGAAGAAATCAAACTTAATTTAGTGAACGGTGAACAACGAATAATGAATAATTCAAGATGGTTTTTTTTATTTTTGAAAAAAATCCATAAAAAATAAGTTGACAATAGTTATTCATTATTCACTATTTGTTATTCACCAAAAAATATGAAAAAAGCATTAAAAATTTTAACCAACATCATAACACTGAAATATTTTTTTATTGCTCTTATCTATTTTTATAAGTTCGTGATTTCTCCAATAATGCCCAAAAGTTGTCTCTACTATCCAACTTGCTCGTCCTACACCCTAGAAGCAATCCAAAAACATGGTGCAATAAAAGGCGCAATCATGGGTGCTTGGAGAATATTAAGATGCAATCCGTTTTCAAAAGGTGGCTTCGACCCAGTCCCCGACAACCCAAAAGGGGAAATGAAGTGGCTAATGTAAAAAACACTGAATATTCCATATTCAATCAATCAAAGGAGTTTTAATGCTACCAACTATTATGTCTGCCATTGCCGACAATATGATTATTCCAAATCAGTGGCCATGGCAAAGATTACTATTAAATGTTTTTGCATTTATCGCAAACTATGGTTGGAGAGTTGTTCTCTTCACCGTCCTTTTGAATGTCGCAATCGCTCCACTTGAAATTTATTCGCGCTATAAAATGTTCAAAAATCAGCGAATCATGAAAAAAATAAAACCCGAGACCGAAGCGTTGCAAATGAAGTATGGTCACGACAAAAGACTCCTTTTTCAAAAAACAAGAGAACTAAACAAGCGTGAAGGTATTTCAATGTTTGCATCCTGCCTTCCGATGCTAGTCACAATGGGGCTATTTATTTGGCTCATTCAAAGTTTCAATGGTGTTTCGCAATATATGATTATGAGGCAATACCTCACTTTGAACGATGTTTTTGAAGCCGCGCACGGACACCAGCGAAATCAAATTGAGCAAAGACTGGATGAGTTTGACAATCCTAACAGTGAATACAGACTAACAGGCAGAGAAAATCAATCAATAATTTATCGTCAAACAGAAAGCGGAGAAGAAAGGGCGTTCATAATAATCGGTGGCTCTGGAATTGATGGAACACATTCGGACTACAGACGGATCGTCAACTACCAAAACAATGCAATAATTGACACTTTGAGTCCAGTCAGATTTGCTCAAGAAGTGGTCAGATATGTCTATATGGGGATTCCATGGGATGATCACAACTATTTTGCGTCAACCCATGACGAGTTTACTGAGTTTAGAGACTCAGAAGTGTTTGCAGTTCGAATATATTTTGAAAGCGATGATGAGAGATATGTTGAAGGCGGTGATCAGAACTTTGAAACGGTGCATTTGAACCTTGATGACTACCTCTATCACCTCGGTGATGAAGTGAGAACAGGTTTCTTGTGGGTTCAAAATGTTTGGTCTCCAGACGTTCCATGGAGAGAGCCAATTCTTGATCATGGACAATTTCTTGGTTCAATCGGAAGATATGGCGACACAACCAATGGTTGGGAGTTGAGCGGATTTGCAAATAACACTCGTTTTGAAGACGTCGTCATAAATCCATATCGTTACTACAGAGTCACTCATCTTTTGCGCGGGGATTATGCGCCAAGAAGAGCAAACGGTTTCTTGATTCTCCCAATTTTCGCTATTCTCTTCATGGGTGCGTCACAGTTCCTCATGATGCGTCAACAAAAAGCGTCTGGACAAATGCAGATGGCTGGAATGGGCGGAATGGGTGGAATGGGTGGTCCGGGAGCGGGCGGTGGTGGTGCGATGAAAATAATGCAATACGCAATGCCACTTATGATGGGTGTCTTCGCACTATTCCAATCAGTTGTCTTCACTATGTATATCATAACGAACTCGGTCATGAGAATGTCATTAAATTTGTTGACAACAGGTGTTTTGACATGGCGAGCGAAAAGAAAAGATGCGGCTCTCTATGCCGAAGTTGGAGATGACCACGTTATCAAAGCAGAACGTGCGCAAGAAAAACTTGAAGAAGGCGAAATGACAAGACAAGAAAGAAAAGAAAAAAGAAAGAATGAAGACGATGGAAGAGTTTTGAAATATGGAAGAAGCGCTCCGACAGGAGTAGTCAAAAAAGAAGATGAACCAAAGAAGAAAAAATTCAAACTATAAATTTAGTGAATAACGAAACAGTGAATAGTGCAGTTTAAAATTAATTTAAAACAATCCAACAAATCCTATTAACTATTCATTATTCACTGAAAATACGGAGTGTTTTTAACTATGAACGAGACAATCGAAGTTGTTGCAAAAGATGTGGCGCAAGCAGTTGAACTAGGTTTAACGAGACTCAGAGCCACCATAGATCAAGTTGAAGTCCAAGTTCTCTCTCATGGAGGGTTTTTTAAGAGTGCAAAAATTTTAATTGCAAAAGGTAAAGTCACTCCTTTGAACGAACAAAAAAAAGATGAAAAACTATCCGTCCAACAAAAGCAGTCTCACAACAATAATCAACAAAAACCTGTTGCTCACAACAATGACAGGCAAAAAAATGTGTCTCATAACGAAAAACAAAACGTTGCAGGGGTGGAATCCCTCAGTCGCCCGCATAATAAGCACGAACAAAGGCATGAAAATCGCCTAAACAACAAACATGAGCAAAGGCAAGACAATCGCCAGCCACACAATAAAAATGAGAGTCAAAACAAACCTCATCAACAAAATCAACCAATAAAACAAACGCATCAACAAAATCAACAACCTCAAAATCAAAAACAAAAACCAAAAGCAACTCCTGAACACGCGAAAAAAGTTTCGGACTATGTTAAAGGACTCATTTCAAAAATGGGCATTGAGGGAGAAGTTGAATTTAAAATAGCAGAAGATGTCGAAATCGAAATAAAAACCCAAGATGCATCTGCAATTGGATACAAAGGAGAAACACTTGGGGCACTTGAGCTTCTTGCAAACGCGTTCTCTGGAGATGACGCTTCGGTTGTTCTTGACACCCTAGGGTATCGCCAAAAAAGAATTAATATTCTCAAATCAGTCGCAGACAAAACAGTCGAAAAAGCTCTTCGAATCGGAAAAAAAGTGTTTCTTGAGCCAATGGACAATCGCGAAAGAAAAATTATCCACACTCATCTTGAAAATCACCCAAAAGTAATTTCGAAATCTGAAGGAAATGACAATAACAGAAGGGTTGTTGTTATTCCAAAAAAATAAAAAACTAATTGAATATTCAATAGGTGATTAAAATATTTCTATCACTCTCTATTTCATATTCAATGTCCCATATAACAGATCATGTCTCTTTCACTATGCACTCTCTCATCTTCATCAAAAGGAAATTCTATTTTCATTGGCACACAAAAGACTTCTCTTTTGGTAGATTGTGGCATACCTTTATCTAGGGTTGAGAAAAGCTTGAAAATTTTGGGAAGGAGAGCAGACAATTTGAATTTGACAATAACTCATGACCACACTGACCATGTCAGCGGAGTTGGGAAATTGATTGAAAAATACAAAGCAATCGTTAAGCGCGACACCCAAGATTTCACCGTCGGCGATCTCTTGGTTTCTCCTTTCAAAGTCCCCCATGATGTTGAGTGTTACGGTTTTTCTGTCCACCATCAAAAATCAAAAATAAGCGTCCTTACTGACTTGGGTGAAATCACAAATGAAACTTTAAAAAAAATATCAGACTCGGATATTGTCGTCATTGAATCAAATCATGATGAACGAATGGTCAGAGAAAATTCAAGATACCCAAATCATCTCAAAAACAGAATCTTATCGTCTCGCGGACATCTTTCAAATCAAGATTGTGCAAAAGCGTGTTTGTTTCTTGCTCAAAGTGGAGTCAAGCAAATAATACTCGCTCACCTGTCTGAAAACAATAACTATCCAGAACTCGCATTCAGAACTGTTGTCGATCACCTTTACCAAAATGGCATAATCGAAGGGGAAGATGTTCGAGTCGAAGTCGCAGGAGCGGACAGAATGTCGGGACTTTATCAAGTAAACTAATGTTGAATATTTAATATTGAATTATGTTGAAAATATTTTATTCGTCGCTATTCAACATTCAATATTTAATCATTATGAAACCAATAACTGCCCAAAAATCTTCAATTATTTTTCTTGTTGGGATTATTGCTTTTTTGGCAGTAAATTTTATAGCGAACAGTGTGATTTATTCTGCTCATGGTGGAAGGCACACTCCGTCAGAACTGATTGCGTCACTAGTCATGCAAGTAGTTCTTTTGGCAGTTGTTCTGATTTTTACATTGAAAGGAAAAACACAACTCCCATATTCCTATAAATTCGACATTGCTCCGTCGCGAAACAAAAGCAATCTCATCATCTTGCTTTTGATTCCAGTCATTGCTCTTTTGTCACTTTTCACATTCTTTGGGCCAGCCCTTGCATTTGAAGCAGTCCTTCAAACTATTGGCTACACTCCTCCGCCAATGCTTGAAATGAACACTCCGACAACTATTGTTTTGGGAGTGATTTTGATTATTGTTTTTGCGTCAGTTTGCGAAGAGTTTTTTGTTCGCGGTGGATTGATGGGAGGTCTTCACAACAAATATGGGGCGAAATATGCCGTCATAGTCACAGCATTTGCATTTGCTCTTATGCACATGAATCCGTCTCAAACAATTTTTCAATTCGGTCTCGGGATAGTTATCGGTGTCTTGACAATTCGAACAAAAAGCATTCTTCCAGCAATCTTTTTGCACGCAATTTCGAATGCCTATGCCTTGATTATGTCAATGACCCCAATTAATTCTGGGATTGACAACTTCATCAACGG
Source organism: Bacillota bacterium (assembly GCA_009787685.1). Classification (GTDB taxonomy): domain Bacteria; phylum Bacillota; class Clostridia; order Christensenellales; family Pumilibacteraceae; genus WRAY01. The sequence goes on along the minus strand of WQSV01000041.1, from coordinate 3,466 downwards.
GGACAGATTATGGTTGGTTATTCTGACATTCTCAGTGACAACCGCGGTATTCGGAGCCATTCTTTTCTTTTTGTTCAAATATTTATTCAAAACAAAACCGCCAGAAAAAATAACCGTCCAACCAAATCATGGGGAAGGACAAACAAAAGAAGAGAGAATCAAGGCTCAAATCCAGCAAAACCAAGATAGCGGTCTTGACAGACTCATCTTCTATGCTGGAATCGGTGTGTGTGCATTTATGTGGCTAATGAGTCTCTTAACAGGCTTCGGTGTGTTCGGAAACGGAGGATAGCAAAAATGAAGCAATCCAGCAATAAAACTGAAAGAAACGCATTCTCAATTCTCAAAAAGGAATTGCTTTAATGATTTTGATTTGTAAAGTTTTTTAGCAACAAGACTGCGAGGTGTTGAGCTTGATGAAACCGCGATGAAACCGCGAGGAATCAACCCGAAAAGATTAAAGGCTAATTTCCCCCGTGATTTTTTCGCAATGGCGAGTGCAATTGCAAATTTATTCTTCAAAAATTAAAGTGATGAAATCACAGAAAACAAAACAAAAACTATGAACTCAAACGATATCATTCTCTATAAAAAAAATCCAAAGTTGTTGCCACTCGCGGGTCAAAATGGCGGAGTCAGCGACCAAAAACGTTATCGCGTCATTGGCGTGATGATGTTTTGTGTTGCGTGTTCGCTTCTTGTTATGCGAATTTTAATTGGACTAATTGCTCCTTTGATTTTAGCAACCAATCTTTCGCCCTATGCTCAAGACGCAATAGTCGACATTCTTTTTTCAGTTCCAGTTCAAGTCGGTGCCCTTGTTCTAATGCCAATGTTATTCTACAAATTTGGTCTCAAAATGAATTTTCGTCAGCAAATGAAATTCACAAATTTTAAAAACACAAAATGGTATAACTACCTTCTTTCAATCTTAATTGGTGGGGTCGGACTTTTTGTTGTTATTGGGGTCAGTGCAACATGGAGTCTCATTATTCAAGTCCTTGGTTGGTCTGGTGGCGGTGGTGGAAGCCCAATGCCCGAAACCTTCAACTTTGGATTGTTTGCTCTTAATATAGTTTTAATCGGCGTTCTTCCGGGCTTTTGCGAAGAGTTCACAATGCGTGGTGGTTTCATGAACACAATGCGTGGAAGTTTCAGATTCCCAGTCACAATACTGCTCATGGGTCTTGCATTCGGCTTGTTTCATCAAAATATCACTCAAGTTTTTTTCACATTCTTGATGGGAATCTTGCTCGCCGCAATAACTATCAAACTCAAAACTATTTGGCCAGCAATCATCATTCACTTTATTAATAATGCGTTCAGCACCTATTTATCCTATGCAACGCATTATGAATGGTGGTTCATGGGCAACTTTTGGAGCTTCATTGGAGGACTTAATATTTTCGTTTTCTATATTTTATTTGTCATTATTTGTGCTGTTTATTTTGGTCTTTGTGCATTGCTTTTCATGCTCAATTCAACGAAACGACTTGAAAAGAAACAACAAGTTCTTCTTGACTCAGGATTTGATGTGACGAACAAAAAAGTAGCACTAGTTGGTGAATATTCAAACGAAGAAATAAAAGAAATTGGCTTAGAAAAAGAAGTCCATGGGGAAGTTGAAAAAGAGAAACTTTACAACCCCTCGCTTCGTGACAACGCATTTTATATCGGTGCAATAGTAATAACAGGAATAACAACAATTTTCACCTTTGTATGGGGACTAGTTGTTTAGTTCAATTCACAATGCATAATAATGTCCAATTGTGAAGGGATCAAATGTTCCAGCGAATTCAGAATTAAGGGCAATTTTAATCAAATTTTAACCGTAATTCTGAATTATGCATTGTGAATTATGCATTTTTTGCTTGCTTTTTAATTGAATTTCGTAGTATAATAAAATCATAAAACTTAAGGAGTAATCAACCCAAAATGAAAACATCATTGCAGCACTCACCTCAAAGAACCTACTTCACCTCAAAGAGAATCTCTCTAGAAAAGCCTCTCATTGCAATTTTGAATCCGATTTCAGAACTAGACTTTTCGTTCATCTATTCAAACAAAGTTTTGGAAGGCTTGAAAGCAGGAATAATTGAGGGCGGTGGTGAGCCGATTGTCGTAAACATGTCCTCAATATATCCTCATGCTCAATTTGGACACGCTGGCGGAAAATATTCTCTTCCTCTTCGTGAAGTGATTGCTGACAATGTTGAAGCGACACTTTCAGCATCGGCTTATGATGGAGCAGTTCTTATAACAAACTCTGACATCGTCTCAGCAGGTTTCATGCTTGGGGCGTTGCGTATCAACACTCCAGCAATTTTCTTCAATATTGGAGCGCTATATGGCGAGAGAAAGGAAAGCCTTTATGACATCTATAAAGGAGTCGGAAAAGTCTCTGTTGGCTCAATCGCACTTGACGAGTTGAAAAAATTAGAAGAAGTGACGCCATCAGATGTTCTTGATTCAACTCATGCAATGGCGTGTGTTATTGAGTCGCTAGGGCTGTGTGTGACAGGTTCAGCAACATCATCTTTTGAGGGCATTGAAAAAGTGAACCTTGCAAGAGAAACGGGAAGAGCAATCGTTCACATGATAAAAGACGACATAACCCCGCGCATGATAATGAAAAGAGCAAGCATTATCAACGCAATAACTTTTGCCGCAGCGACTTGCCTTCCTCATGATATCTATATTCACCTTCTTGCATTTGCAAACGCAATTGAAGCGACGAAACTCGACATCAACACTATTCAATCCATATCTGACAAAACTCCGGTTCTTGTCGACTATGGAACGAAAGTTTGTGATTTCCATGCAATGGGCTCAGTAATGTCGGTGCTTCTTTCTCTCAAAGAAAGAGGACTCCTTGACACAAATGCTTTAACCTATCAAAATAATCCTTTTATTGAAGTTCTTGAAAAAGCATTCGACAAAGGTATCAACAAAATTGAAGAAGCAAAATCTGAAATTGGCAGTGTTGCAATTTTGAAAGGTAATCTCGCGGAAGATGGTGCGTTCCTCAAAAGACATGGTCAATCAAGTCAATCTTTCTCTGGAAAAGCAAAAGTCTATGACAGCGAAGAAGACGCAATTGCCGCTCTTAATGCTGGTCAAATAAAAGCAGGTTCAGTTGTTGTTGTTCGCTATGAAGGACCTATGGGTGGGCCGGGGATGAGAGAACTTGTTTCACTTCCTGCCCTAATCGAGGGAATGGGACTATCTAGCACAGTTGCTCTTGTCACTGACGGAAGAGTGAGCGGATCATCGGATGGAATGTTTGTTTCAGCTGTTATGCCAGAAGCATATCGTGATGGAAAAATCGCTCTTGTTAAAGACGGCGACAAAATTGATATTGACCTTGTGAAATTGAAAGTTCAATTGGATGTGCCAGCAAAAGAAATTTCACAACGAGGAAAAAAACACAAACCAAAAGACATTTTGACATCTGGAATGTTATTAA
>WQSV01000040.1 GCA_009787685.1 Bacillota bacterium | reverse complement strand
TGACTCACGATGCTCAGCTCTTGGAGCAAAACATTCAACTCTTAGCACAGACATTCAACTCTTGGCTACAGACAATTCAGCCTTTGGCTCACCAGCGCTTGGCTCACCAGCGCTAAATGCACGACATTTAGCATATAACGTCAATACCAACACATAACGTCAACACGCCACACCAACACGCAATGTCATAGCGCTAGATGATCGATGTCACCCACAGGAAGTCTGGTCGGTCACCAGCTGGTTTTGAGGACAAACATGACCTATTGTCAAGTAACACTACTAGATTATTGCTTTTGGCTAACTGCATTTTTGCTGTGACTGATGAACATTATGCTCCTTTATGAGCAGTGTTTCAAAAAAAGGAATTAGGATGCTGTGGCAAGTATTGTTTAAAAGCGAAATGAGACTTGAGTTTGTGAGATTTGACAAGGGTATTCGACCCGTTTGGCGGAGAGTGTGAATGCAAGCAGAACCCGACAGAGCAGTCGAAGACTGTTGACAAGGGTATTCGACCTGTTTGACGCTGAAAGCGAATACGAGCAAAATCCGACAGAACAGTTGAAAACTGTTGACAAGGGCTTTCAGCCCTTTTGAAAGAAATTGCTATTGCTTGAACTTACCCGACAAAGGCATCGAAGATGCTTGACAAGTATATATTGTGTATGACAAAATAAAAAAATAAGGGTTTAGTTATAGTGCATAAAAAGTTGTCAAACGCTATAAAAGTGTGATATACTTAAAATAAATCGTTGTGGGTTGATTTTTTTGGTAAAGAAGTATTGTCAAGAGGTAATTAGACCATGCCACATTAATTATCAACATCAACGGAGCTTAAAACAGCAAAGTTAGCGATTTCAGCAATAACAGAGGAATTAAACTTCTCAAAATTAAATTTAATTGACGAACAAGATAATGACAGGCTTAATGAAAATATGAAGTTGAAGCAAATAGTTTTTGTCAAATGAAACAAATCTTTGTTTATTGCAATTTAGGGCTGCTTTGCAATTTGTTGCAATAATTAGTTGATTTTGCGAATTGATGTTTTTTGTTTGACAAACTAAAAAATAAAGAATATACTACTCTAACAAAACAATATCAAAGGAAATGAATTGACATAATACCAGCTTTTTTAAGTGCTTATATATTAAACGCAACGGCGAGCAACTTGTTTATGAAAAAGAACAGGCGAAGTTCGACTCAAACGCTCATGACAATTGCTGTGTTTGGACTCGTGATAACAGGGGTCGCTTTTTTTATATCCTCATTTTTTATTGATGTTTTTCACGGTGTTAGCCTTCAACTGAGTCTTCTCGGAGTTCTTCGCGGAATTCTCATCGTTGGTGGCATTTTGTTTATGGTCAAAACTTTCCAAAGAGTCCCGATGTCAATTGTGGCACCACTTTCAATGTTTATTATGTTTCCAATGTTGCTTTTGTCATGGCTATTTTTTGGCGACACAATAACATGGCTCGGTGGAGTTTTGCTTGTTATCATGTTTGCTGCTTGTCTTTTGCTTGTGTTCGTTCAATCAAGGCACACAAAAAAAATTAATGACAAGAAAGCGGAAGTTGAAAGAATAAAAAACGAAAAGACTGAAACAAAAGTCGTCCAATCAGAAAAGGAATCAGTAGACCCAAACTCAGAACAAGTCCTCGCTCCAACCAAAGATCAAGAAAAAACAGAGCAAAAAACAAGAAAAAGTTTCTGGTTTGGAATGTTGTTTCTTGGAATCGCTCTCTCGTGCTTTTCAGCATCGCAAGTAATCACGCGAATCCTTGCCGATTCAGAAGTCCACGAGTTCACAATCGTTTTTTGGAATTCTCTCGTCATTTTTGTCGTTGTCCTAGTCATTTTTGCAATAATTCGTCAAAACCCAGTTAAAACTTTCATTCAAAACATGAAAAATCCAATCCACATTGGAATTGGCTTGACTGACTCAGCATGGCTTTTTCTCTATCTCCCACTGGTCGCAAATATGAATCTCGGATTTTTGAACGCAATGGGCAGGATTTCAGTCGCTCTCACAACACTTCTCGGAGTCCTTATTTTCAAAGAAAAAATCCCATGGACAGCCTATCCGCTCATAGCAATAGTCATCGCAGCAGGAGTGGTTGTCGGTTTTGTCAATGTTTAAATGAAGAAAATTATGAGCAAAAAAACAAAAGGAACAATCCACTTTCATTGGTAGTTTTGATTGTAGGGTCGACAATATCGGGCATAGTTTTGGCTTTATTGTTTATGGAGTCATTTGTGACAAGGGCGTAGATGGATGAATTGCTCTATGATGGTATTGCAAAGGATTTATAGCTTATGAATATTTTAGGAATTTGATCAATAGAAACTATTTGAATCTAGTGAGATTTGCACTTGATAATCGTATATTTTTTATTGAAATTAGATATATTTTTATAATTTTTGATTTGCTAGCTAGTTTCGCAATAGCACTCTACTTCCTCATTTCAACAAACATCAAGTCATTCAAAAACAAAAATCATGAAAAAAATTAACATCATTTGTGCGGGAAATCTAAAAGAAAAGTTTTTCAAAGACGCGTTTTCGGAATATGAAAAAAGATTGTCTCGCTTTTGCAATCTCAATGTTATTGAGGTTAAAGATTTTTCCGATGACGACAACGCAATTCAAAAGGAGGGAATGCTAATGCTTTCTCATCTCAAAGGATATTCAATAGTCCTTGACATTCACGGACAAAACATCTCGAGTGAAGAATTTTCTTTGAGCCTTGACAAAGCGTTCATAACAAACAGCGAAGTCAATTTTTTCATCGGTGGAAGTCACGGTTTGCTCCCAGAAATAAAACAAAAAGCTAATCTAAAAATGAGCTTCGGCAAAATGACATATCCCCACCAACTAATGAGAGTAATCCTCGCCGAACAAATCTACCGAGCATTCAACATCCAACACAATACTAAGTATCACAAATAAGAAATTGACAATTGGCAATGAACAATTTGAAACTTAATGTTGAATTAGATTTAAACTTAAGTGATAAATTGTGGGTTAAAAAATTCTATCACTCGCAATAAAAAATATTTTTTCCTCAAAAAACATTAGACAAATTTTTCTAATGTGATATACTAGAGTCAACATGAAAAACATTTCTAGACATAATCAAACAAATGAAACACAAAATTCAAAAAAAAGGGTAGGAATGAGGGGTATAATTCCGCTCAAGTTTCTAGTCATCATCTGGATAGTCGTCCTTGTTGCGATGATCGTCACCTTTCTTGTCGTTGAACTCGGTTCGGGGGATAGAATCGACGCCTACACTGGAAGAAGTCTCCAGCTCATCGCCTTGATAACTTCTTTTGCTGCATTCGTCGTTCAAAGCGTTTTCACTTTTGCAATCTTGAACTACAACTCAATCATGCGCCAAACAATGGAAGAGAACAGGCAAATCGCGGACGATGTTAATGAGCGAAGCGAAGAGTTTCGTGAGTTGCAATTCGCGTCCTCAAACTACACCGTTATTGATTTCGTTGACTACATGACGCTATATGCGGAAAGTTCGCGCTACACCAAGAAACTAAAAAAAGATCTCGACTTTACTCACTACATGAAGAACGAGAATATTGAACTAGATGAAATCAAAGAAAATTTCGACGAATTCGCATTCACCTCGGTGCGAATTCCAATTAAAATTATCGATGGAAAAACTATCAGCAAAGTGAAATTTTCAAGAGTGAAATTTACTGAAGACGAAAAAGAAAACATCTTTTTGCCGTGTGGAGGAATCTGTGACAGCTTGATTCTTTTCAACGAAAAAGACCACCGCTCTGAAATCGTTATTAACCTCATCACAAGAAAAGACGACCGTTTCTTCAATCAAGACGTCACTTCACCATTCTTGAAAGTCAAAATGAAAACAGTCATGCAAAGTCTTCTCGGTGTTGCCGTAACAGGAGAGCATGAACTCTACTTTTCAAATGAAAAGAAAAACAAAGACCATCACAAATATGAAATAAACTCAACCCACTTTGAAGTCAGCGAAATGCCAAAACTAGTCATCAAAGGCATGGGCAAATTGTAGGATAAAAAAGCGACAATCGTCGCTTTTTTTATTTCTTTTTTCATTAATTAGCTGCTTAGTAGTAACTAAGTTTGAAAAAAGTGCTCACGGTATATTGTCATGGATCAAGAGTTTCAATGAAATATTGAACTCTAATAATGTTTTCAGTGCAAAAAAAGCAAAAAAATGGTCTTGGGAATGGTGCTTGTTGTTAAAAAATTCTAAACCGGATTTTTTAAGTTTATTGCTCGTGCATTTTTGAGCCACAGCACCATCTTCGTGACAAGTGCGAATTAAGGCAGGAGGAAAACAAACAAAACTGACAAGCATTTTTGACTGCAACCACGCAACAACAATTAATGTGCAGTTGACCTTAGAGTAGTTGGTAATGTAATTTGGAATTGAGGGCGTCAATGTGTTTGGAGAATCAACAACTAGCAACAGGCTTTGACGTAATAAGAGCGTAACATGTTAATGTTTTGAATAAGGCTATTTGCCTGTTATCGGCTCGATTGAATTATGAAGAGTTGGTGTTAGTGTGCAAAGAAGACACAAGGTGACAGAATAATTTTTGTAATAGAGAATGTTTTTTAGAATTTCCAAACTCTTAGTTTGTTGGTGGCATTGGAGGAGTTTTTCAAACAGAGGTCTAAAATACGGTATATAAACATAATGACAGTGTTGATTATGAGAGGTAGCCACAGGGGGAGCAGGAATAGAGGCAGGCGGAAATGTCTTCAAATCGAATCGAATTATGTCAGAGGATAATGCGAATAGCGACTCATTGCGACATTGGATGATGGATATTCGGCGATATTTGCAACTAATTAGCAGTGGAAATTTTGTAAAATTATATGCTGAAACCCGAGTTTTTGATTCCACAAACGTGGTTGGTGAGGCAATATTCTCTTCTAGATAAAATGCAAAACAATGGCGAGATAAAGTTCATCTTAAAAAACCGACAACGATTTTTTTCGTTGTCGGTTTTTCTTTTGTTTATTTTTTGATATTATTTTATCGCAATAGCAGAGGTGAGAAATGTGAAAAACATTAATACTCCAAACTTTCTCTTTTATACCATGATGCGTCCCATTCTCCGCTTACTTGTGAAAAGAGAAGGGGAGACATGATTAGGGCTTGTTTGATAATGACTCCGAAGAGCTTGTTTGCTTCCGCTTCGTTTTGGTCGCATGCGTCATAAATCGGTTTGAAGACTCCTTTTTGCGTCCAGTCTTTTGGCGCGAGGTCTTTGGCTTGGAACATATCACCCATATTGACTGCCATTTCCGCGGCGGCCATGATGTCGAGAAGTTCGCGCGCGGTTAATGTGTCGAGAAAGTGAATTTTTGTTCCGCGAAAATCAAGCCTTTTCGTCAAGAATCCATTTTTGTCAATTAGCATAATAATTTTCTCCTTTGTGGGTCTCGACCCTTTTGTCAGAGTCTTTGAGTCCTTTGTTGTTAATAAAGTTTTCAACTGGTGTTCTTTTTTAAGTTTGGATGCTTAAGGTCTTTGAGTATTTTATCTGGGTGGCTACTTTAACGTTTTCGCTCATGTGTTCAATTAGCTAGGTGGCAAACGGGGTATTCGACTTGTTTATCTTGCACCGTGAGCCTAATCATGAGATTAGCGGGTTATGAGTGAAAAGTGGACCATGAGTTTATCTTTTGCATAAAATGTCGACTTCGGAGTTGCGATAATATAGGCAATTCAAGACGCTGAGGTCGATATTTCTCTATGAAATTTTCCAAGACATTTAGTTGGTTTTTCAAATAGATTTTCATAAAAAATAATATTAACCAATCGGTGCTAATCAGACAATGACGACATCAGTAAGGAATTGCCACAGGGAGTGACGAATTGGGATGCAGTCGTTGCGTTGTTGAAACATCATTTTTTAATCTTTTTCGGTTAATCCTCGCGGTCTTATCACGTTTTCGTTAAACTCGGAACATCCAGTCTTGTGTGGGAAGATCTTTATTCAAAAACAAAACGCACAACACACATTGACAAGCTGAATTACTTTTTGTTAATTCCAACAATCATTGTGCGTTGTGCGTTGTGCATTGATTTAATTAGTCTTCAAACTCATCAGTGTAGGCATCTTCAATCACTTCTTCTTCAGTTGCAGTTGTTTCAATATTTTCTTCAGTTGCAACAGGAGCTACTACTTTTGGTTTTTCTTTCTTTTCAATAGGAGCAGTTGGCATGCTGTCGTCAAACTCAGAATAAACTTTGTCAGCTTCAATCGGAGCAATTGTTTCAGCACCATCTTCTTTAGTAGTTGTGACAAGTCTTCTTCTGTCATAAAGGTTGACTCCATCTTCAACTTTAACTGTTTTCTTAGAAGCAGCATATGAACCAAGTCTTCTGATAACAACAAGAGCAAGTGCGAGCAATAATGCGGCAGAGAAGAGGATTGAAGGGATTAGCCACCATTGGAAGCCTTCGCCGATTGGCGGTTCAAAATCAGGAATGTCTGGAGCAAGATGAGTGGAGAGGTCAACGACAATATTGTATCTCTCGTCCAAATCGCCATCTTCAAGAGCAATTTGCGCTTCTTCAAATTGAGCGTTGTTGATTTCCTCAATGTGGAAGTGTCTCAAGAACACTTGACCCGCGGCTCTGACATCTTCAGAGCGTTGCCCAGCAAGAGGTGAGTCTCCACCAAGAGATAGCGCGATTGCAGGGTTTCTTTCAACATCACCAACCATGATATAGAAAGTGAATGTTTTGAAAGTGTTCGGTGAGCCCGGGTTTGTGAAGATATCTTCTTGATCAACTCGTGCAGTTGAACGGATATTTGTGAACCCAAGATCCAGTCCTGTCAAATGAATTCCGCCACCAACAACATCAGTGTTTTCAATGGGGTTTCCGCTCGCGTCAAGACGAATATTTCCGAAAGTGTCTCTGCGATAGTGATTTGGAAGATCGACCATAACAGATGTCGTGATTCTATAGAAATTCTCGGGAAGCATATTGAAGCTATTTGAAGACATCATGATGCTTGAAGAGGGGACAGAATGTGACAACATCAAGACATTTCCGTTTCCGACAGCGTTATCGTTTCTGAAACTTCTTGAAATTTCAACTTGTTCATGAGTCATGCGATTTGAGTCGAAAATACCATGGTGGACTCTAGCGTCTCTATTCTCTTCGTTTGCACCAACACTTCCCCAAGGCATAACTTGCCAGTTGTGAGGATGTCTGACAAAACCGTTGTCGAATGAATCAAATGCAGTGAAGTCCTCGTTAATGAATGAATAAGTTCTTGTTCTGAACGCATGGTTCATTCCGCGAAGTTGAACAAAAGTGTCTCTTGCGGCAATGAAGTTTCCTTGATACGCCTCGACCCTAACTTGATTAACATAAAGAACACCGCTTGAAAGTTTTGACGTGTTGTTGTTTCTTCTGTCTTGTTTTCCAAGCCAAATTTCAATCGTGATATCGCTTGGGCCCGCACCTTCAATGATGAAGTTGAAAGTTTCAAATCTGTTCATTGTGTCAGTGATGTTCTCAATCGTTCCAATAACATTTAATCCATGTCTCAAAACAAGTGAAGCGCCATAATCGCCAGCTGGAACATGTTCAACAAGCATGTCAACGCTTATTCTTGTCACACCCATTGCTTCCACATGAATAGCAGGGGAGCGATAGCCGATTGCGCCACGGTTGTTATTTGCAAGCACCATAGCATTTCTGCGATACATTTCTTGAGGAACTCTCACTCTCGGGAAACCGTTAAAGTCATCTCTGACGCTTTGGAAGAAACTGTTTTGAAGAGGAAACATGCCATGAAGAATTTCTTCGTTGTTAATATGCTCTTCATTACTTGATAGTCCAGCCGTTCCGCTTGTTGCTGGAGTGATGAAATCCCATGAAGCAACAGGAAGAGGGAACACTCTTTCAGTGAAGTCTCCCGCCGTCATGAAAGCACTGTTTTCAACACCAGCATTATTTTCAGCAAGTTGAGCGTCAAATGAAACCAAAGTTCCACCAGCACTGTTTGCAGTGAACTCAGAGAATGTTAGTCTGTCAAAACGAATGTTGTGGAACATAGCAATTCCTTGAGATTCTGCTCCGTCAGCACCAAGCCAAAACTCAAGTTGAAACTGAACATTGTGGAATGACGAACCTTGAATATAGAATGCATACTCTCTCCAATGATATCTCGCCGCATTTGCGTCATCACCAATAACATTGTCAATCGAGAAAGAAAGGTTTCTGTCCCAAACAGGGAAGTTGTCATTATCAATTCTGTTGTAGTCTGGTTGGTCGCTCACTAGTCTGATTGAAGCTCCGTTTCCATCTTCAACATCTTGCGTTTTGACCCAAACGCTCAAGCGGTAATATGAAAAACGTTCAACTGTCAATGACTCTCTGCTTTGAACCCCAATTGCTCCTTGCAAGAAACGGTTTTGTTCTCTTGAGAAAGTGTTCAACATCAAAAATTGATTGAGATGACCTTCGTGAGTAGCAAAAGCACGGTGTCTTCCAAGCGGGGAGTAGGCAGAGAAGTTCAGATTAGTGTTAGGACAACCATAAACAACTTCGTGAATTGAGCGATAAGATGGAGTTCCGCGTGAAGCGTCGACAGAAATGTTTGACCAGTTTTGCGATTGGAAGCCAAAGTAAGCCGCTTCGTTCACAACAGGAGTTGATTCAAGGTCAAGAGCAAAAGCACTCTCAAGGGTTTGATCAACAACCATTGCATATCTTCCAATCATGCCGTTTGCATTCGCAGCAGCTTGAGCAAAGTTGAAAGTTGTTGATGAAATGGAGTAAGCTGTGACCTCATCAAAGAAAGCATAGCCTTGAGCGCGATTGACCACATTGTTTCCATATTCATTAACAAAGAAATCGCCAACTCCAAGTGAAACAGTCAAAGATGAATATCCAATCGGGGCAGTCGCAACATAGAAAGTGTATTGTCTCCAACCGAAACGATTAATATCTGGATTTCCGCCAAAGTCATTACTAAAATTTGGAATATTGCTTCCCGGTGTTGTTAGAAGATTGTTTATTGTGTTGATGTTTGTGAAAGCATAGTTTCCATCAAGTCCATTAAGTCTTATTGATGCTCCACTTCCAGAAGAGAAGTTTCCAGTTCTGACCCATGCTGAAATTCTGTAGAAACTGTTGCCAGACAGCGCAATGTTGCTCGAATCAAACCTAACTGCTGTTTCAGAAGTTGCAGTGTTAATCATGAGGAATGGGCGAGTAGTGTTTGAAAAATTTCCAGCTCCCGGCCCGAATGGAGTTTGTGGAACAGTGACCCCACCACGAGACGGA
>WQSV01000039.1 GCA_009787685.1 Bacillota bacterium | reverse complement strand
AAAAAAAAAAAAAAAAAAAAAAAAGACTGTCCTTGACGAACAGTCTTTTTGAATAATGTCTTTCATAAAATTAGAATTTTTGCATTTGAGCAGAGAATATTCTTGCGATTGGTTTTAGCATTCTTGCATCTTCATCGCTAATCGGGTCGTTTGAAACAAAGTATATTGCGCCAAAAACATCATCAAGATAAAGTGTTTCAAAAGCAATGTAAGAAACACCTTCAAGCCCAACCTCACTTCCCGTTCCATTGTAAAAACGTCTTGACGAGATGAGTGCTGCTATTTGATTTGGAAGTCGATATGACAAGGTTCCCTTCAATTCTCCGTCTGCAAGCAAAAACTTTTCAGTGTCTGAAATTGCAGTGGTGAGTCCAATAGCTGAAACTAGTTGTGTCACATAAGTTGAACCAACATTCATAAGCTCGTCAGAAAGATTAAGTTTTTTGACGATAATTTCACCCGAGTCGTTTGAAGTGATCTCCAACAAGTCCGACTCATTAATGCGATGCATTTTTCGATATTCTCTTGGTATTACCACTCGCCCAAGGTTATCTAGTCTTCTGACAATTCCTGCGTATCTTTTCATATGTATTTTTTTGCTCCTTTGCGTTAATATTATCTAGACGAAAAATTTATTAACTATTCATTTATAATATACACATATTATTGCTAATTTATAAATGTTTGTCAAGTTTTTTTGCACCCAAATTCAAAAAAATTTACTTTTTTTGTAAAAGGTATGTTTTATTGGAATTTTAGCTCTTGCCTAGATAATCTCATAAAAGAAATATTGATATCCTCCGCGAATTTTCATTGTTCCATGAGAAAATGAAACAAAATCAAAAATACGCAAACGGTTCAAATTTGAATCAAAAAGAGCATATTCTCCATGGAAATTTTTCAAAACAAGAAAATTTTGACAGTGGAAAACATTTTCAAAATAGCCTGCCGATAAAGTTCCTGTTCTTGCAATGTCATAAAAACCAAAGACATCTCCAAACTGAAAGAATACCAAATCATGAAAAATAGACAACCTTGAATTAAACGGGAATCGGGTGTTGGAAATTTCATTGAAATTCTTGTCTAAAAGCTTGTAGGATCCATTATTGCTGACTGCCAGCAAGATTTCTCCATTAAAATATCTTGGGTTAATGTTCTGAGGAACACTTGTTTGAAATCCTGTTTTTGAGATTATTTTTCGTTCATTTCCCACAGATGCAATTGCATAGCCCCGACTAAACTCGCTAATTGTCCAAAACACGGGTGAAACTAAAATATTTTCATTCTTATTAAAAAATCCAACATAACCATCTTGATGAATTTTTGCAACACTATTTACAAACGGCGTCAACTGCCTAAAACCATAAATATAAAGTGGTTCTAATTCAAGATTAAAAAGTGCTTCTGAATAACCATAATAACGCTTTGACAGCATATTCTCCCCAACTATTCTTAAGTAATAATTTTGCGGTTCAACCAAAACTTCAAAAAAAATATTTTTCACTCCATATAATCCATTTTCAGAAAAAATAAATTTGCCATATGCAATATCTCTTCCAAATAAATTTTTCGATCGAACAAACTCTCCATTTCTTGAAAGAATAAAGTGTTCGCTATTTTTAACAACAAATGTGTGCCATCCTCGGAAATCATGGGCAAAATCAACTCCAATATCGCTAATTAATCTCATCCCAGAAATTTGCGGAGGTTGAAAGTTTTGAGTGCCAAATTGATGTGGGTTTCTGTTTCTTTCCTCAAAATCCGCTACCGTGTGAATAACATCCAAAAACTGACAACCCATCAAAATAGTAGCTGTCAAAATTAGAAATAGCGACATCACGATTTTTTTTCTCATAAGTAAAACTATTAAGATTTTACCACAAAAAGCGATTAAATGCAAGCAAAAGTAACGATTTATCTTGAAATATCTGTTGTTTTTATCAAGCTATGTCACGCATACTATTTAAAATATTTATTATTTATTGTGTTTTTGTTGTGCATTTTTTTAATACATCCAATCCAAGTATAGTCCATACCCCTTCGTTTGGTCACTATTAAGAACATGGGTGACAACACCGATTATTTTTCCGTTTTGAACAATAGGGCTTCCGCTCATTCCCTGCAATATTCCTCCCGTTTGAGAAAGCAGTTTTTTGTCAGTTATTCGAATTAGCATTCCTTTTTCTTGAGGAGTATTTTGATTTGTTGTTTTGATAATTTCAATGTTATAGTATTCTGATTCATTTCCAATGGTTGTTTTTATTTTTGCCTTGCCCGGCTTCACACCCAATCTTGAACCAATTGGATACTTTTTTGTTTGATAATCTTTTTCAAGAGTCCCAAAAACCCCTAGCATACAATTTTTGCTTATGCTCCCTATTGGGTTTTGAACATCAACAAAAACACCTCTCAATTCTCCCGGATTTCCCTTTGTTCCTTTTTCAAAACCAGATATTTTGCACGCATAGACATCTCCTTTGTTAGATGGCAAAACTGCATTATTTGCTTGGGAAGACATACTGTGACCAAGAGAACCAAATGAGCCGTCTTCTTTTGCAAAAGAAACTGTTCCTATGCCCTCAACGCTATCTTTGACTGTTATTCCCAACTTATATCTACCCGTTACCTCTTCAATAACCGGGGTTGCTTTCAACTTAATTTCATCACCTCTTCTCAAAACCGTCAATCTAACAAACTCGCACTCTGGAGTAAATTCATTAAGTATGTCAGACAAAGTATTGGAATTCTCAATCTTTTTGTCATTTATTTTCAATATCACATCACCCTCAACAAGATCACTTTTCGGCTTTATTTTTCCAGCGTATGTCTCAACAGTGCCAATATTATTAACTAATATCCCATCTATTTTTGCACTTAGACCTATTGGATACCCCCCGATATATGCTTCTCTTTTTTCTTCAACTGTTGCAGATTTTTTTCTGAAATTAAAAATGTTAAACAATTTAAAACTCAATTCAACATCTCTAGAAGCGCTATATGCAAAAACCCCGTCCGACATAACCTCTTCGCTTGTGTTATTAGTGCTTACCGCAACAAACATCAAATTAAACTCATCAAGATCCGCTTGCGACAAAATTAAGTTATCTGGAAGACGAACGACATAAACGATTGAGGCTGTCACTTGATATATTACAAAAAAAAATACGAACAACAAAACAAGGGAAAGACCAACTTTTACTCTTGTTTTCATATTGTTTAAACTACGTTGTCGCCTAAATAGAACCATACTGTGATTAGTGTTCCTCAAAACAAACAAACTATGCGAAAAATCCCTTTCCTTATTATGGAAAGAGATTCTCAAATTTAGCCATAAAATTAATACAAGACTTCTAATATATGGACACACAGATATAACAAAAGCAGATATTAATACCCTAGAACTAAATAAGTTCGAGAAATTATTTAATGATTTTGTTTTGCAAGGATGTTGTCCAACCTATCTCTTAAGCCAACAATTGTCGACAAATTACATACCGCATTTGAACCAAAAAAGAAACTTAAAACATCCGCTTTCCAGTGGTTTTTTTTGTGTTTCCTAGTGAACAATGCATCCCTCTGCAAATTATCAACTTGCTTTAAGCAATCACTTCAACACACTTAATTTCATGATTAGGCATACACATTCTTTAATATATTTTTGAGCGCTATTTTTGCATGTTCATATGTTAACGCCCCTTGAAGATATGCTATATACGGCTCTTTAATCGGAGAATCAGCCGACAACTCACTCGTTGCACCTTGAATAAATGTTCCCGCAGCCATTATAACTTGGTGAGCATAGCCCGGCATATCCCATGGATGTGGAGTGACATGAGCATCTATTGGTGAATTTTTTTGAATATTTTGAACAAATGAAATCAACTCATCCGCTGAATTAAATCTGATTGAACGAATAATATCAGCAGGAATTTTTGAAATATTCGGAAGAGTTTTTTGTCCAAATTCTTCAAACGCACATCCGAAAAGCACTGATGCTTTTAGGGCTTGTGCAGTTGAATGAGGAGCAAGAAACAATCCTTGATAAAAAGGTAAATATGGAGCATTATATGATCCAACTTCCATTCCAATTCCGGATGCAATGTGACGGTCAGCCACTTGTTCGATTAGTTCTTTTTTTCCCACAATATAACCGCCCGTTGGAGCAATTCCACCCCCAGCGTTTTTAATTAACGAACCCGCTGCGATATCCACCCCAACTTCAGTAGGTTCAACTTTATCGCAAAACTCGCCATAACAGTTGTCCGCAAAAATGATTGCTGACGAATTTTTTTTCACAATTGAACACGCATCTTTGATTTCATCAATACTTAAACTATCTCTTTCCGTGTAACCACGTGAGCGCTGAATAAAAACTAGTTTAGGTTTGTTTTGCAGAAGAGATTTTTTAACATTTTCCCCATCTATTGATCCATCATCTTTCAATTCAATGCATTCTTGCTTGATTCCAAATTCTTTCAACTTTTCAAAAGATGGAACAAGTGTGTCATATGGCTTTCCTGTTATCAACAAGAATGTGTCTCCAGACTTCAACACCCCGCTTACAGCCAGATTGATTGCATGAGTTCCACTTGTTATTAACGGAGAAACGAGCGCATCTTCAGCTCCAAAAATATTTGAAAAAACTTTTCTCAAAACATCACGACCTTCATCCCCATAACCATAACCAGTTGACGGCGAAAAATGACGCGAAGCAACTCTGTTTTCTTGGAACGCATTTAAAACTTTTTCTTGATTAAACAATGCTATTTCGTCGATTTTTGAAAAAATGTTCTCACATTTTTTTTCGCATTTTTCTATTAATTTTTCAATATTTTCAGTTCTATTTTTCATAAAAATCACTAACTATGCCACGCATAACAGGAAGAAAATTGTCTTCAATCCAGATTTTCTCTGTCTTCATTCCCCTAAAATAAGTTAGTTGTCTTTTGGCATACCTTCTTGAATTTTGTTTTATTTTTTCTTTCAACTCGTCAAACGAAATTAACCCGTTAAGATGTTGGACTGTTTCTTTATAGCCAATTGCTTGCATAGATTGAAAATCGCAAAACTTTATTAACCTCTTAACCTCATCAAGCAATCCGTCCTCAAAGAATTGATCAACTCTCTTACCAATTCCACCATAAATCAATTCCCTGTTTTTTGAAAGCACAATCAACCTATAATCATATTTGCATTCACTAGATTTTGTTGCAATTTCACTTTTTTTTTCGCTCGTTTCATAGAAAATTTCAAGCGCTCTAATAATTCTTTTTCGGTCATTTTTAGATATTTTTTTTGCAGAATAATCATCGACCATTAAAAGCTCTTGATACAACTCTTCTGTTGGTCTTTTGCTCAACACTTCTCGTGTTTTAATCGACTTTTGAGCGCTTGCAAAGTTATAGTTATTTAATAGTGCATTAATATAAAGGCCTGTTCCACCGCACAGAACAACCTTTTTGCCTCTTCTTGAAATATCCTCAATTGCTTTTTTTGAGTCTTCAACAAACCTTGCAACCGAATACTCTTCCGACGGATCAACAATATCAATCAAGTGATGACGAACTCCATGCATTTCATTTTTTGTTATCTTTCCAGTCCCAATATCCAAACCTCGATAAACTTGCATTGAGTCGCACGAAATAATTTCAGCATCTATTTGTTTTGCAACCTCAATGCTCAACGACGATTTTCCAATGGCAGTCGGGCCAGTTATTATAAACAGTTTTTGTTTGCCAATAGTTTGTTTTGTCATTTTTAAACCTTTCTTTTGAACCACTTTTCCAAATCAAGTTTTGAATGCTTAACCAAAACAGGTCTCCCATGAGGACAAAGCATCACTCCATCATGCTCCTCTAATTGCTTTAATAAATTTTCGACCTCAACACTAGACAGCTCATGATTACCTTTCACCGCCGCTTTGCATGCACTCATCGCAATTTTATCTCTCACAAAATCTTCATTTTTTATTTCACCACTTTTTAATGCTATTATCAATATATCAACAAAATCTTTTAAAGACATCAAGGAAAATAATTGAGGAACGCTTGACAATGAATAGATATTGTCCGATATCTCAGATATCCTAAAACCTGCTTCTTCAAGCTTTGGAATAAAATCACACAGTATGTCACGCATAGTATTAGGGATTTCAAACATAAAGGGCGCCAGAAGGTCTTGAACATGCAACTCATTTGAAAGATATGCACCAATAAACTCATCAAACAATATTCTTTCATGAGCGGCGTGCTGATCCACGAAGTAGACATTATTGTGATGCTCAATGATTAAATAGGTGGAAAAAAGTTTTCCAATAATTTTTGGCTTTTGTTTTATTTCAACAAATGAAGTTAGCTCATGAGAAATAATTTCGGATGCTTGTTGTGAGGAAGAATATTTCGCATTTGCAGAAGAATAATTCACTGATATCTCAGGAACAACACCAACACTATTTTTAGGCTCCTTAAAAACAACTTCACTCTTAGAGTCGATCAATCCATTAAACGCCAAGGAATGCTCTCCTCCCGAAAACAGAACATTGCTTGTCACCGATTCAAAGACATCTTCATTTTCACTATCATTAACAAATAACTCATTTCTTAGTGATGGTCTAATTGCTTTTGACAGTGCAGATTTCACCTTGTCTAAAGATGTAAATTTGACTTGCATTTTGTTGGGATGAACATTAACATCGATTGTGTCATGAGGAAGATTCAAATGAACAACAAACATTGGATACGAACGCGTCATCAAAAAATCTTTATAGAGAACGAACATATAATAAGACAATTCTGAACACTCGACAACCCGTCCATTAACAACGAAGATTTGATAACTTCGATTATGCTTAAAGTGCCCAATTTTTGAAGCAAATCCTTTCACTTTAATGTCCATATCGGATAAATACGAAGAAACTTCATTCAAATCACTCAAAACATCACCATAGACAGCATAGATTGCCTTTTTTAACCCGTCACCTTGGGAATGCAAGACACACTTTTCCTCGTTAGTATATTTGAATGAAATTTCAACATTTGCTAATGTTAGTTTTTGAACAAGATCAGTGATTGAACTCGCTTCACTTGATGGCTTTTTTAAAAATTTTGCCCTCGCTGGAACATTTTTAAACAAATCCTCAACAACAACGGTTGTTCCAAATTGCGATGCTCTTTCTCCTTTTTCAACAAGGACTCCATTTTCATAAGAAACGAAATACCCCATATCCTCACCTTCTCTTCGCGAAACCATAGTCACTTTTGCAACAGATGCAATGCTCGCAAGAGCTTCACCTCGAAATCCTAGGGTTTTTATTGCATTTAGATCGTTGAGTGTTTTTATTTTGCTTGTCGCGTGAGGCAAAAATGCTTTTTCCAAATCCGACTGAAAAAGCCCTTTTCCATTATCTGTTATGCTAATGCGCTTTATTCCACCTTGTTCAATTTTGATTGAAATACTATTCGCTTTTGCATCTATTGAATTTTCAACCAATTCTTTGACAATACTAGCCGGCGAGTCAACAACCTCACCAGCCGCAATTCGATTGAATATTTTGCTGTCTAATACATTAATTTCACTCATTTTCTTCATTCGTTCCCATAGTATGCCACGCATAATACGGTTATTTTAGTTTTTCCTTCAAATCCGCAAGCACATCTAATGCTTGTAGAGGTGTTAAATTGTTTAAATCAATGTCTTTTAAAATGCGTTCGACTTCACTTTTTTGTGTCGCAACTTGCTTTTCAATTGAATCAAAACTCATTTGTTGAATTTTCATTTGTTCACGATTTTCTAGTTCAATCAATATTTCTTTCGCTCGATTTGTCACATCTTGGGGAAGTCCAGCGAGCCTTGCAACCTCAACCCCAAAACTTCTATTCGATGCACCCCTCGCCAATTTTCTCATGAAAATTATTTGATTTCCGACTTCTTTAAGAGTCAATTTGTAGTTTTTTATTCCCGACAAATTTCCCTCTAGTTCAGTCAATTCATGATAATGCGTTGAAAATAATGCTTTCGCTTTTAATTTTTTCGAAAGGTATTCAAGAATGCTCTTTGCAATTGAAAGACCATCATAGGTTGATGTCCCCCTTCCAACTTCATCCATAATAACAAGAGAAGAACTTGTCGCGCTCGACAGAATGTTTGCAACCTCGCTCATTTCTACCATGAATGTGCTTCGCCCACTCAAAAAATCGTCATGCGCTCCAACTCGCGTGAAAATTCTGTCAAGCACACACATTTCACACTCACTTGCAGGAACAAAACTCCCCATATGAGCCAAAACCGCAATCAATGCAACTTGCCTCATATAAACACTTTTTCCTGCCATATTTGGACCAGTTATTAGCATCAACTTGTTTTCACCACCATCAAGAAAAGTGTCATTTGGAACAAAAGAATCGTTTTTGAGCAGTTTTTCAATAACTCCATGTCGACCTTCTTTGATGCGTATATGTTGAATTTTGCTGTCGATTTTTGGTCGAATAAAATTATATTCCGTTGCAACTTGCGCGCTTGAACACAAAAAATCAAGATGAGCAATCGCTTTAGCACTTGACAAAATTTCGTCCAGTTTTTCTTTGATTTTTTGAACGATTTCACAATATAATTGTTCTTCTCTTTTTGATGCTTTGTCCTTCGCTGAAAGAATCTTGTCTTCAAGTTCTTTGAGTTCTTCGGTGAAAAAACGCTCTCCACCAGCGACGGTTTGCTTTCTCACAAAGCGATAAGGCACTTGCCCAAGGTAGGCTTTTGAGACTTCAATAAAATATCCATACACCCGCGTATAGCCGATTTTTAATGTTTTTATGCCCGTTTCAGCCCTTTCTTTGAGTTCAAGCTCTGCAAGATGACTTGCAATATTATCTGACAAAGCCATATATTCATCAAGTTCTTTGTCAAAACCCTTTTTGATAACACGCCCTAAAGACAGTTTGTTTGGGCATTCAATATCAATGCTTGAATTGATTAGAACAACTTCTCTCTTAAATTCATTCAGCATTTTTGCTATTGAAGAAAGAATTTTAGTGCTTATGCCATTTAAAATAATTTTTAGATTTTTAAGCTCGTTCAGCGAAACATTAAGGCTAAGCAGTTCTCTTGGGCCAATATTTCCATTAGACACTTTTGACATTAGTCTTTCAATGTCAAAAATATTTTTTAAATGACCCGATAATTTATCTCGCAATATATTATCAGTCAAAACTTCAACCCCATCAAGCCTTTCATTAATGCTTTTTGAACACATCAACGGGCGAGAAATTTGACTTTTAATAAAGCGTTTTCCCATTGGAGTTACTGTTTTGTCAATTAGCCACAAAAGAGTTCCCTTTTTCTTTCCATCCGATGAGTTTTCCAGTAGTTCAAGTGTTTTTGTTGCGATGCTATCAAGTTCAAGATATTTATTTTTATTGTCATCTTGCGCTATATTAAGATGATCAAGGACTTTTTTTTGCG
>WQSV01000038.1 GCA_009787685.1 Bacillota bacterium | reverse complement strand
ACAAAATAATAAAAGCAATAAACCCAACTGCTTCCCATTTTGCAGTTTCTGGCTCAATGATTGATGTCACAATAGTGAGCGTCATAGCGACAAAAAGCACTATCATCATGATGTGTTTTAATTGCTTGACAAAAAGCATCCACATTGGCACTTTTTTCGCGTCTTTTAAGGCATTAGGGCCATTTGTTTCCAAACGCTCCTTTGCTTGATCAGTCGATAATCCTTCCTTTGAGGATTCAACTGATTCTATTACCTCATCAATTTTTTTGTTATGCATAAAAAATTAATTATTCCTCAGGCGTTAAACATATTTGTCCTGCTTTCAATGTTAATGAATTCATTGGATTCTTGCACTAATAGTGGCAAGCAAGTCATATGCTAAATGGTCGCCCTCTTACGCCTGCGACCATTTATATTATTTGGTATTGTTTAATATAATACCACAAACTGAAAAAGTTGTCAACTATTTATTTGTATAGTTTTGTAAAGAAATCTAAACAAAAGTCTATGCTCAATCCTTTGATTTTTGAGTCTATTTTTGTCGGTTACTTGCGATAACTTTGTGTGGCATTGCTTATAACAACAATCTTTCACAGCAATCTAAGCAATCTTTGAGCCCACTCTTTTCTAATATTTCTTTATAGATTTCAATTCCATAAAAAAATGAACATATCGCGCATAGCGGTCATAGTTAATTTTTCCCTCATCCACTCTTTTTCTAATTTCGCAATCGGGTTCGGTGGTGTGAGTGCATGAAGAAAACTTGCATTTATGGGCATGAGATGTGAACTCGGGGTAGTAAATTTTTAAATCATGATGTTCAATGTCATGAATATCTAGATTATAGAACCCCGGGGTGTCGATAATATAAGTGTTTTTTTTCAATCTAATGAGTTGCGACTTTGTTGTCGTGTTTTTTCCTTTTTGAGCTTTTTGAGAAAGCTCCCCAACAACCAGTTTTTCGTTACGACGAAGTGCGTTAATGAGGGATGATTTTCCAACAGCACTTTGCCCCGCAAGGGCTGAAAGATTGCCCTTGAGAGTTTTCTCAAGTTCATCAACATCAATGTTTTTTGCGCTCGCCCCTATTATTTTTTTGACCACATCAGCATATTCGTCTTTGATTTCCCCAAAAAGTTCTGGGTCAATATCGGTCTTGTTGACACAAACAACGACTTTTAAATTTTGTCTCATCGCATTAATTATTAATTTGTCAATCAGAAAAAAATCTGGTCTTGGAAGCGGAGCAATTATGACGATAATTTGGTCAACATTTGAAACCAATGGACGAATAAGACTATTCTCTCTCGACTCAACCTCTTCAATAATCTTCTCTTCAATATTAACAACAACAAAATCACCAACAACAATATTTTTCTTGTCCTTGATTTTCTTTCGCGACGCACACCTCAAAAACTCCCCATCCACATCAACGATGAATCGATCACTCTCGCATTTAATAACTCGATATAAATTTTTATTTATCATACAAAAAACAATCCTTTGTCTGGATTTTTCCAAAACAATCAAACTTCCTCTCTTTTGAGATATTCGTTTAGCTTTTTGAATTTGCAATCTATTCTTTCTTTAATTGATTTGTCGTCAATTTTGAAGACTAATCGCATTTGTGCAAGCATCATTTCAACATCGGCTATTTCGTCCAAAATCTTGTCGATATCGGGCTTGTTTGTTCTGTTGATATATTTTTGCAAGACCACAACCAACTCAGCACACTCTTCAACTGTTTGCCCAACTTGAGCATTTAAACCCCACTTCTCAAGTGCCGTTTGCATAGTGTTAACTTGTTCTTTTGTGAATTCCAATTTCATCATTCTTTCTCCAATTATTTTTTTGAGTCAATGCCTTTTAATTTCAACTGTTTCCAACGGTCGATTTGTCGGGGATTTTATTCCTTTTCGTCTTTTTTTATTTTTATACGCTAAAAATATTTCTTTATAAAGTTTATAACCAACATAGTCTTTAATATTTTTTGTGTCTGCACGACAATGCAAATTCCAATAACTTATCATTCTATCGTTGCCTCTTTTTATATGTTCAAAATTATTGGCAACAAACTCTTTAAAAAAGCATTTATCATTTTTAAATCTCTCATAAATTAAAGGAATAATTTCAGTTATATATCTTTGAGTTTGCACAAATATAAAAGGAATAGTCCAACTTGGCAGATTTTCATAATTTAGAATTTTTGTAATATGTTTTTCTCGAATATATCCGTTATAATGCAAACTATAAATACAATGATATATTTGTTTTTCCTCTATTGTCAGTTTTTCAAATATATCTTCATCAATTTCATCGTAATAAACATTGCCTATTGTTAAAATAACAGAACTTTCTTTGACTAAATAATTCCATCCATTCGTAAAAATAGAGTTAGCACGATAAGGTTTATCCGGTGGATAGTGAAACCATGGTGTCTTTTTCTTGATAACTCGAAAAACATTTTTCACTTTCTTTTCCAAATCAAGCGGAAACATTATAGAAAAGTTCTTTTCTCTTTTCTTTATTTTTCTTTTTGATAGGGTTTTTGTTGATTCTATTCTCATTTTTCTCATAGTGCGGGCAACAGTATATTACTCTAGTAGGAACTGTTTTATCTCCAATAATAGAATAAACTTCCAGCATAATTTTTCTCTAAGTTTTCTTTTGTATCAAAAACAATTCCATCTCCATTGTAAAAGTCAAATTCATCATTTTTCTTAATCATCTCAAGTAAATCATTTTTTATTAAAGCAGAAAGCCCATTTTCTTCATTTTCTAATTTTATTTTTTCATTCTTATAGAAAATAACGATACTTGAAAACATTGAACTAACTTCCCAAATATCCGCTTTAGGGTATTTTTTCTGCATCTTTTTTTTCGTCAAACCATCCAAAACTCCACCAACAATATCGCACAAATATTCATCATTAAAATTTTCATAAAGCACCCATATTTGACTTACTATAGCATTTAGAGGAAATTTATATTTTTCAGCCAAGCACACAAACTTTTTAGTGATAAGCGCCTGTTTTTCCTTGTCATAAGCATAATCTGAGTCTAGCATTAACTTATAATCTTTATCAGAAGAAAGTATGCATCCCAAAATCTTTGTTTTATCTGCGAGGTTTGGACTCTGCAAATCATTCTTTTTATAGTAAAAATTTAAGGAATTAACTCCAAATTTTTCTGACATAAATTTCTTTATCTCAATAAAAATTGGCAATAATTCTTTGTCTCCTCTTAAAATTTTTACAGTATCTCTGTAGTTTTTTTTATCCATAAGAATCATATGCTTATCTCCATGCTAATACTTGATATTTTGGGGGGGGGTGTGGTTGTGGGTTGGTTTTTAGGGTTGACATATAAGAAGCGTGTGGTTCTCGCTATTTTTACATTGAGGGTGCATAGGACATTTTTGATGTTCAGAATTAAGTTTGTCGGGTCTGTCAATTTATGGGTGAAAAAGGGGTCAGAAAGGGGGTAAAAAGGCTAGTTTTTGTTCGTTTTGCGCCCAGCAAACTTTGTTCTTAATTGCCCACATGCGCCTTCTATATCGCTTCCTGCTGATTTTCGGATTGTGGCACTGACTCCAAGGGGTTTTAGTTTTTCCAAAAAGCGTTCGGCTTCTCGAGTGTTTAAGCTTTTTAAAAGACTTGTTGAGGTCGAGTTAAGCATGATTAGGTTGAAGTGGCACATTACTTGTTTGGATATTTTTTGGATTCTTTGAATGTCAAAGTGGTTGGTGTTGACATCTTTGATGAGAAGATATTCAAAAACAACCCTTCTTCCCGATTTTTCGAAATAGTATTTCGTTGCATCTATTAGTTCTTTTAAGGTGTGTTTTTTTGCAATTGGCATTAATTCTTGCCTTGTTTCATCAGTGGTTGCATGAAGCGAAATACTAAGAACAACACCCGCTTCGTCATCCGCTAGTTGCTTGATTTTCTCTGGCAATCCACATGTTGAGAGTGATATTGAACGTTTCGAAAGATTTAGTCCATTTTCATCCGTCATAAGAGAAATCGCTTTTAGGGTGTTGTCATAATTGTCAAGAGGTTCTCCACTCCCCATTAGAACTATGTTTGATATTTTTGCAATGCTGTTTGCGACAATAACTTGACCATAGATTTCGCCTGCTGTCAAGTTTCGAACAAGCCCGTGATAGCCACTCGCGCAAAACACACATTTCATCGCACACCCAACTTGAGTCGAGACACACAAAGTGTTGCCATAGGACTGTTTCATCAAGACTCCTTCAACAGTTTGTCCATCTTTAAATTCATAGAGAAATTTTTGAGTTCCATCTTTTGATGTTAAGGTTCTTACAATTTTTAAGGCACTGTCGAAATATTCATTCGCAAGTTTGTTCTGAAAAGACTTTGGTATGTCTGACATAGCACCATAATTTGCGCCTTGCGATATCCATTTGAAGAGCTGTTTTGCACGATATTGTTTCTCTCCTAGTTCAGCGCAAATTTGTTTTAAGTCTTCGATGTTGTTATCCAAGAGTAGTTTCACTTTTGATTAGTCCTCCGTTAAAAATTTCAAGTGCTGTTAGAGGTTTTTTGCCTTCGAGTTGGACACAAGAAACACCGAGAATCCCATCTCCTGTTTTAATGCATATGTTATGTGGAAAAACAAAACATGTTCCGTCATTGTATAAATGCAAGTCCAAAGCACTCTTAAAATTCCTAGGGTCTATTACATCGGCATTCAAAATTTTGATAATTTTTCCATTTAGAAAAGTGAATGCCCCCGGCCATGGGTTCATGGCATTAATTTGACGAAGAATTTCTTTTGCAGGCCTAGCCCAATTAATAATGCCATCTTGTTTGTTTATTTTTTTTGTGTGAGTTGCTTTTGTTTCATCTTGTGCTAGTCTTTTAACAGTTCCATCTTCAATTTCGTCGAGTGTTTTAAGCAGTGCAGTTGCCCCTAAGTCGGAAAGAATATCGTGGACATCTTTTAGTGTTGTCTTGTTTGATATTGACATTTTTTCAACATTCAAAATGTCGCCCGCGTCCATTTCGAGGACGGTTTGCATAATGCTGACTCCAGTTTCATCATCGCCATTTAATAGTGCTGCTTGCATCGGAGATGCTCCACGATACTTTGGTAGTAGCGATGAGTGGACATTAATAGTGCCATATTTTGTCAAATTCAACAGTTCTTGTGAAAGAATTTGACCATAGGCAACAGTTATCATAATATCGGCATCCAGTTGTTTAAGCGCACACACACCTTCATTTGAGATGTTATCATATTGCAAAACTTTCAAGCCATGCTTGAGCGCAAGACTTTTCACAGGCGGAAAAACTATTTCACCTTTTCTGTTTGTTTCTTTGTCTTTTTGAGTGACAACCGCCAAAATTTTGTGATGAGAACTAAGAAGCTTTTGCAATGATGGAAGAGCAAATTCGGGAGTTCCAAGGAAAATTATTCTCATTAGTTGCCCTCCTCATATTTATTTTCGTTTTCACTTGATTTTTTGTTTTTTCTTTTTCTGTTCTTTTTTTCGGTCAATTCTTTGTCATATTTGTCAACCCAAAGCACCCCGTTAAGGTGATCAAATTCATGACAAATTGCAACAGCAAATCTGTCATAGGCTTTGATTTCAAACTTTTCACCGTTTCTATCGAACGCTGTCAAAACAACTTTTTTTGGACGCTTAACATAGCCATATTCTCCCGGAATACTAAGACATCCCTCTTCGTCAATTTGAGTTCCTTTTTCTTCAATGATGACGGGGTTGACAAATTCATAGAAATCCTCGCCATCAAGACTGATAACAAAAGCACGTCGAAGAATTCCAACTTGAGGTGCGGCAAGACCAACCCCATTCGCATGGAGCATCGTTTCCTTGAGGTCGTCCAATAGGATTGCCAATCTCTCATCAAACACCTCAACCTCGCGAGAAGTGTTTCTGAGGGCTTCAGAATTGTCACTTGTTTTTAAAATATCTCTTATTGCCATAGTTTTTAACACATAACTCATAATGTTTAATGCATAACAAAAGTCAAACAATTCAACAATCGTTGTGCATTATGCATTAAACATTATGNGTTGATTAAGACAGATTTTGCGGATTAATTTCGCTGAAAACCGTCACTCCTTTTGCCCTTGTCTCGTTTATCAATTCATAGATCTTTTGCGATATGGTGTCAAAATTGTTCGAAATTCGAAACAGAATTTGCATTCTAAACTTGTTTTGAATTCTTTTCACTGGCGAACGCATCGCTGCAAGATATGCGATATCACTTTTGTTTTCACTTTGGATTTGTTTTGATTTTTCGAAAATTTCTTTGAGGACATCCACCGCATCGGTTTCGTTTTCGCTTGAAATCAAAATCCGCATTATAGTTGAAAATGGTGGAAATTTTGCTATTTCTCGAAGGTTAATCTCTTTTTCGAAGAACGCTTCATAGTCATAAGATAGCGCAAACTTGTAGACATAGTGACGAGGAGTGTAGGTTTGAAGAACGACTTTTCCAACTTTCTCTTCCCTTCCTGCTCGTCCCGAAACTTGAGTGACAAGTTGATATGTTCTCTCAAAACTTCGAAAATCATTGAGGTGCAGACTCATGTCAGCATCAACTATTCCAACCAATGTCACGTCTGGAAAATCGTGTCCTTTGGCAATCATTTGAGTTCCGACTATTATGTCGGCTTCGCGTTTTTTGAAAGATGTTAGTATTTTTTCATGAGCATCTTTGTTCTGAGTCGTGTCGTTGTCCATTCTAAGAACAACTTTGTTTGGAAACATTTTGCTTAACTTTTCCTCAATTTGTTGAGTCCCTGAAAAACCTCTTTTGATATTGCTAGAAGAACATTCCGTGCATTTATTCAAAGATGTGAAACGGTTTTCGCAATAATGACACTTAAGCACATTTTCCTCTTGGTGATAAACTAGTGAAACATCGCATGCAGAGCATTTTGCAACATAGCCACAACTTCTACACATAATATATGACGAATAACCTCGGCGGTTGATAAAAACAATCGCTTGATTATTTTGTTTCATGCATTCGTTCAATTCATGAGTTAATGCACGGGAGAATACATCAGTGTTTCCTTCATAGATTTCACGACACATATTAACAACATCAATACTCGGCATTTGTCTCGCGTTGACTCTTTTTGACATTGTTATCAGTGAATATTCGCCTTGTTTTGCACGATAAAAAGATTCAATTGATGGAGTTGCACTCCCGAGAACCAAACTGCAATTATTCTCTTTTGCACGAAATTTCGCGACATCAAGAGTTGAGTATCTTGGGTTTGTTTCTGAGATATATGACGAGTCATGTTCTTCGTCGATGATGATGAGTCCAAGATTTTTTAAAGGAGCAAATATCGCACTGCGAGCCCCAATCGCAACGAGCGCTTCTCCGTCTCGCAGCCTGCACCATTCATCAAACCTCTCGCCCGCCGAAAGTCCCGAGTGCAAAATAGCGACTTTGTCGGAAAAAATTGCACGAAAGTTTGAAAGAACTTGAGGTGTCAAGGAAATCTCAGGAACAAGCATTATTGCTGTTTTACCCTTTATGAGAGCATTAGAAATTGCACGCATGTAGACTTCTGTTTTTCCAGAGCCCGTGACTCCATGGAGAAGAAACACTTGAGTGAATTGTTGATTGGGGACTGAAGAGTAAGGATTGTCGACTTTGTTTGTTATTTTTTTCAACGCTTCTTCTTGCTCGTCGGTCAATGTTAGATTTTTTGCATTCTCTGTTCTGTGGAGATATGGTGTTCTTTTGACGACCTTGTCGCAAGTCGTGACTACTCCTCGTGATATGAGGTTTCTTAAAGCGGACGCTGAAAACAACTTGTTCATTTCAGTCAAGCTCACACTTCCCTCTTTTTTTAAATGGGCAAACACTTCAAATTGAGCAACTGCAGATGTTTTGATGAATTGAGTTGGATCCTCGTCCGCAAAACCTTCACTGATTGAAACAAACTGTTTTTTCAACTCCTTCACTCGTCCTTGCCTCATTTGAGATGGAATAAAAAGTCTCAAAACATCGACAAATCGCAAGTTATATTTTCTTCTCATTTCATGAGAGAGCAAAAACAACTCTTCGGTGATAACTGGGTTATCGTCAATGACTGAAATAATGTCTTTGACTTTTACCCTTTCATAGGTCGTTTCTTCTTTTAAATCAACGACATATCCTTCAACCGTCTGACTACCGAATGGAACAAGCACCCTATGCCCTTTTTTAACGGCATGGGTGCTGATTGAATAGTCAAATATTTTGTCAACATTGGAGTTGGATATGTCTACTATTACGC
Source organism: Bacillota bacterium (assembly GCA_009787685.1). Taxonomy (GTDB): domain Bacteria; phylum Bacillota; class Clostridia; order Christensenellales; family Pumilibacteraceae; genus WRAY01. Next base: position 1,261 of record WQSV01000038.1, on the reverse strand, counting down.
TTGCGAACATTGTTTTTTGTTGTGTTAATTATTTGACACGTTCAACATAGCTTCCGTCACGAGTGTCAACTTTGATTTTTTCACCAGTCATTATGAAAAGTGGCACGCCGATAACAAGTCCAGTTTCAAGTGTTGCGGGCTTTGTTCCAGCCTTTGAAGTGTCTCCTTGAAAACCCGGTTCAGTTTCAGTAATAACAAGTTCGACAAAAGTTGGTGGCTCAACTGAGAACGGAACACCTTTATAGGAAACAATTTGAACCGACATTTCTTCTTTAACATATTGCATAGTGTCCGCAACGATATCATAGTTAAGTGGAAGCATTTCAAACGACTCCAAATCCATGAAATAGTAGATACCATCATCGTTATAAGAATACTGCATGTTTTTTCTCTCAATAACTGCTTGAGGGAATTTGTCTGATGGATTGAAAGTTTGCTCAAGAACTTGACCAGTTATTATATTTTTGATTTTCGCACGAACAAAAGCCGCACCTTTTCCGGGCTTGACATGTTGGAACTCAACAACGACAAAAATTTTGCCGTCCATGTCAATAGTGTTGCCTTTTCTGAAATCGCCTGCCATTATCATAGTTGTTTTTCTCCTTGGGGTATTCGACCCTTTATCTTGTTTTCTTTGAAATATTATATCACATTAAAAATTTTTACGCAAGTAATTTTAGTGCTTTTTTGCTTATAGCTCTAGGATTTTATCGAAGTAGGTCATGTTGATTATGCCACTTTCAGTGACTGTCAACATGTCTTCAATTCGGACTCCGCCGAGTCCTTCGAGATATATTCCCGGTTCACAAGTTATGACCATTCCTTCTTTGAGAACGCATTTTGATTTTTCGGCAACTCTTGGCATTTCATGGACATTGATTCCAATGCCGTGTCCAAGTGAGTGTCCAAATTTTTCTCCATAGCCATTTGCTTTTATGTATTCACGAGCGAGCGCATCCGCTTCATGCCCTGTCATTCCCGCTTTGATATGTTTCAGCGCATATTCTTGAGATTTAAGAACAACATCATAGATGACTTTTAGTTCATTCGCAACATTTCCAATTGAAAAAGTTCTCGTCATGTCAGAACAATAACCTTTGTGTTTCACCCCAAAGTCAATTAGAATGATATCATTTTTCTCAAGCCTTCTATCCGAAGGTTTGTGGTGAGGTTTTGCAGAATTTTCTCCATACGCAACGATTGGGTCGAACGACATTCCTTCCGCACCCGCCCTCAAACTCTCCCAAATAAGTTCGGCATA
>WQSV01000037.1 GCA_009787685.1 Bacillota bacterium | reverse complement strand
TAAGTTGAGAGAAAAGAGAAAGAGTGGAAAGTGGAGAGTGAAGAGTGAAGGGGATGTTGAAAAATATTTGATAACATCTTCACTCCTAACTTTTAACTCTTCACTTTCAACATTCAAGCAAACGAACTCAAAAAAAATTCTCTCCGAATTGTTTGGAGATGCTATTCCTTTGATTTTTGCTTCTCTTATCATGCCATTTGTTGCGTTCATTGACAGCATAATGGTTATTAATATTTTGATCTCTCAAGGGGTGTCAACATCGGATGCGACGGCAATGTTCGGGCTTCTCAATGGTCCAATAAACTCATTAATAAACATGCCTCTAGTCATAACTTTCGCACTCTCAACTTCGCTTGTTCCAAAGGTCAAAGAGTGTTTGAAAGGCAATCAACCAGTTTGTGAAAAAGTTGGAAAGCATTTCAAATTTAGTGTCATTGTTTCAATTCTTGCGATTCTAATCCTTGGTATTTACGCCTATTCAATATTAAACACTGTCTATCATCAAGGGTTGACGGAGTCACAAATTCGCCTTGGATCATTACTTTTGACAACAAAAAGCATTGCAGTTTTCTATGTCGCAACAATTCAAATTTCTTCAGCTGTCCTTGAAGCCGCGAAATTGTCTCATAAAGGTGCAATCAATCTTTTGATTGGTGCAATTTTGAAAATCATTCTAACACTTGTCCTTTTGCCATATATTGGAGTAATTGGGGCCGCGGTCGGGACGGTTGCATGTTTTTCTTTGACAGCAATACTCAACACAATAGCAATGAGAAGACATGTCAATTTTTCCTTGAAAGTTCGCGAAGTAGTTGTTGCTCCAATTGTTTCTGGAGTGGTTTTTGCGGGTATTAGCCTTGTTGCTATTCGTTTTTTGCCGAATTATTTTTCACCAACAATTGCTCTTCTTAGTTCGTTAGTAATTGGTGGACTCCTTTATCTCGTTTGCTTGTTTTTGTTTCGTGCAATAAAAAAATCAGAAGTAACAAATTTTTTAAAAAATTAATAGAATAGATTTTTGACTCAGAATTACAAATTTCTTTGAGGGCTTGCTTGTGAGAAAAACTTTCATTTTGACCAAAAAAATAATTGACATTAGTATTTAAAAAGTTTACAATATATCCATATACAAATTAAGGAGCAAAAAACTAATGAAAAGAAACAGAGTAATCGCAGGAAACTGGAAGATGAACATGACACAAGAGGGCGCAAAAGCTCTTATGCAAGACGTTATCAAATGGATGCCGAAGAATTTGCCGTCGGACGTTGATGTTGTTGTTTGCGTCCCTTTCACTCTTTTGAATTTTGTGAACGACATGATCAAAGGAACTCGCATCAAGCTTGGGGCTCAAAATATGTCATGGGCAGAAAAAGGGGCTTTCACTGGAGAAATCAGTGCTTCTCAACTAATAGAAACAGGTGTCAGCCATGTGATTATTGGACATTCAGAGAGAAGAGAAATGTTTAATGAAACATGCGAAACAGTCAACAAAAAAATTAAATATGCACTAGCAAATAATTTGACACCAATCTTTTGCATTGGAGAGAGTCTTGAACAATTTGAAAAAGGTGAAACAAACGCAACAGTTGCTCGTCAAGTAAAAGACGGATTGAATGGATTGACTGAAGATGAACTCACAAAAGTAGTTGTTGCCTATGAGCCTATTTGGGCAATTGGAACTGGAAAAACTGCGTCACCACAAGACGCTCAAAACACTATTGCTTTTATTAGGGCAGAGCTTTTGAAGAATGTTGCTGAGCAAATGCCAATTCTTTATGGGGGCTCAATGAACGCTGAAAATGCAAAAGACTTGCTTTCCCAAAATGACATTGATGGCGGATTGATTGGCGGAGCAAGCCTAAAAGCTCACGACTTCCTTTGTATTGCTGGAAGCACTATTTAATTTATCATAGAGTGAAGTGTGGTGTGTGAAGAGCGAAGTGAATGATAGGATTCATCAATTTTCATTCATTGCTTCTCACTATTCACTCTTCAAAAAATCGGAGATTTTTAATGAAAAAGACTCATGCACTAATTATTATGGACGGCTATGCTATGTCGAGTGAAGACAATGGCAATGCAATTTTGAAAGCAAGAACACCGAATCTTGACAAATACTTTCGCGAATATCCCCACACTCTCTTAAAAGCGTCTGGACGCGCGGTTGGACTTCCAAGTGGACTCATGGGCAATTCTGAGGTTGGGCATCTCAACATTGGAGCGGGAAGAGTTGTGTATCAAGACTTAACGAGAATTGACAAGGCTATTGAAGACGGGAAATTTTTTCAAAATCTATCGTTCAAAAAAGCAATGGAAAATGCGAAGAAAAAGGGAGTTGCTCTTCATCTTGTTGGGCTAACCTCAGATGGCGGAGTTCACTCGTCAATTGAGCATCTCTATGCGCTTTTAAAGATGGCAAAAAAAGAAAAACTATCAAAAGTTTTTGTTCATGTCATAACCGATGGAAGAGACACTGCTCCAGATTCTGGAGCAAGCTTTGTTGCAAGTCTTGAAAAGAAAATCAAAGAGATCGGTGTTGGACAAATAGCGTCTGTTTGTGGAAGATATTTCTATATGGACAGAGACAATCGTTGGGACAGAGTCGAAAAAGGATATAACTGCGTTCTTGAAGGCGAAGGAACTCGGTTCACTTGTGCTGACGCAGCGATTAAATCAACCTATGCAAGGTCGATTTATGACGAGTTTATTGAGCCGTGTGTTGTTGGAGATTATGAAGGTGTTAAAAATGGCGACAGTTTCATTTTCTATAATTTTCGCGCAGACAGGGCTCGTCAAATCACAAGAGCAATAGTTTCGAAAGACTTTAATGAGTTTGAAAGAAAAGGCGGAATGAAAGAAGTGTTGTATGTTGCTTTTACTGAATATGACAAAAGTCTTGCTCCACTTCATCTTGTTGCTTTTGAAAAAAGTGAAATAAAAAACACCCTCGGTGAATATCTTGCAAACAGCGGAAAAACTCAAGCAAGAGTTGCCGAAACTGAAAAATATGCACATGTGACGTTCTTCTTTAATGGAGGAGTTGAAAAACCGAATAAAGGCGAAACAAGAGTGCTGATTGACAGCCCAAAAGTTGCAACCTATGATATCAAGCCTCCAATGAGCGCAAAAGAAGTTACTCAAAAAGCGCTTGAACAAGTTGGAGAAGTTGATGTTCTTATCATGAACTATGCAAATTGCGACATGGTGGGACACACTGGAATGTTCAATGCAACAGTCAAAGCTGTTGAAACGGTTGACTCAGAAGTTAAAAAGGTGGTTGAAGCGGTCTATGCAACTGGTGGTGCGATTTTTTTGACTAGTGATCATGGAAATGCAGAGCAAATGACCTATGAAAATGGGGCTCCAATGACAGCTCACACGACAAATCCAGTTCCATTTCTTCTTATTAGCGATGACTATTTGACCAGAAAACTTTCAAAAGACGGAGCGCTGTGTGACATAGCACCAACTTTATTAGAAGTCATTGGGCTTGAAAAACCAGAAGAGATGGAAGGAAAAAGCCTTATTGTTTAGGTGAAATTTGAAAATTGAACTGCGAAAAATGAAGCTAATTTATTTTGTTTTGCAGGGGTTGATTGATGACCGCATAATATTTAAAATGGGAGAAATTTAATCTATATGAAATCTGTTTCAGAAAAAGCAGAGAGCGTTCTTAGAACGCTTTGTTCAAACTATCGTGGAACATCCGATGTTGTTGCGCAATTTCGTTGCTCAACATACTATGGCTCGAAAAAATTTAAAAAAGAAATAAACGATGATTTAAAAGAGTTAAAAAAGGCTGGAGCAATATCAAGTTTCCACATTTCTTCTGAAGACATTGATGAAGACAATGACCTTGTTTACTATGAAGTCAAAGCAAGCATGAATATTTCTGTCGAAGAAATGGCAGAAGTTGGAGCAAATTCACAGACAGTCTATAAGGCTTCAAGTGCCTATTAATTTTTAGTGAATAGTTAAAATGAGTGAATGGTGCAGGATATAATTATTAAAAAAATAATTTGACAACCACTGTTTATTGCTAGCTGTTCACTAAATTTTTCGTCTTATGAAAAACTTAACTCTTTTAACAACAGGTGGAACAATATCAACGATGAGGGATGGTTCGGCATTGACTGCGGGCAAGGCCAATTTGTTGGATGCTTTCAATGGCATAATATTCAAAAAATCTGTCGCAGTTTGCAATGTTCTTTCCGAAAATATGGACTTGAAGATTCGCCAAGAAATAGCGAATGCGATTGAAAAAGAATGCAAAAGTTGTGAATGTGATGGCATTATTTTGACCCATGGAACGGACACGCTTGCATATTCTGCAACATATCTTGCTTTAAAATTATCTCACATCAAAATTCCTGTTGTAATAGTTTCTGCGGATTATCCACTCAATGATGAGCGGTCAAATGGTTTTGCGAATATGCAAAAAGCGGTTGAATTTATTCAAAGAACCAATCAAGTTGGTGTTTTTGTGTCCTATAAAAACCCCGGAGAAGAAACTAAAATTCATTATGGGGCAAGAATGCTCAGAACAAGGGCATTCGACGGACATGTTTCAAGTGCAGGGGAAACAATGCACAACTCACAATGCACAGCGCATAGTGCAGTTCAACTTGATTTTGGAAATAATTTCACACTAAGCCCAGACTCAAAAGGAATTTTCTTGGTTGAACCCTACACTGTTGATCCATATAACGATTATAAAATTCTTTCTTCAATTCTTAAGAACAACTATTCTGCGTGTGTTGTCGAAGGCTTTCACAGTGGAACTGCAAACATAGAAGGACTAAACCTTCTTGCTGAAAGTGGTTGTCAAATCTACTTAACTGGAGGAAAAGAGGGAAATAATCAATACGCAGGGCAAGAAAAATTAGATAAAAGAATAAAAGTTTTTCAAAATATAACAACACTAGCACTCTATTACAAACTTGTCCTCTCAAGTGAAATGAAAGAACTCGAAAGAGAGAAGTTCTTAAAATCAAATATTGCAAATGAATATTTCTAAAAAGACAAAAGACTACATTTTTTAATGCAGTCTTTTGTTTGAGTGGTGGACAAATTTAAAAACAACCAATAAAATTTTGTGACGCACTAGGTCACGGAGCTAATGCAAAAATCGGTTTTGATTTTTTTAATGATTGGTTTGTGGAAGTGATTCTATGTTAATAAGTCATGCTCTTTGAAAAGGGTATTTGACACGTTTGTGGTCAAATACTAAACAAGCAGAGCCCGACAGAACAGTTTAAGACTGTCGATAAGGTTTTGCGTTTTAGTGAGAGAGTGCTATTGCAAATAATGTCAAGACAAACCAGTTGAAAATAATTGGTAATTTAAAAAAGATATGAATAGTGGCTGTGTGTGATAAAGATTTTAAATTTTTTATTTGCTCTCAAGTTTAATGTTTCTGAAATATTCGACTAGGGTGTATTTTGTTGTTTCATTGAAGTAGATAAAGAACGGGATTCCAATTAAAATTGCAATCAGAAAGTTGATAATAAAGCTTAGAGCAACAATGAATCCTATTGTTATGGTGAAAAAAATAACAAAAACTAGTAAGTATAGAAAGATATTTTTGGGTTTTAGGAAATCCTTCATTTTCTTTTCTTTGAAAAAAATTATTTTGATTTCAACGATGCTTGCGATGCTCGTTAATATCAAATATAAAAATAAGAACACGAAAATTAGGTGGAAGAAGAAAAAAACTGCAACAGAAATGACTGTGGTTAAAATGAGGGAAATCAAAAGTCTGATGATCATTGCTCCAATGCCTTTTCTAGTTTTTGTGTTCTTTAAGCTTTTGCGAACGAACATTTTTAGTAGTATTCCAGCAAGCATGATTGAAAGAAACAAAAGAAGAACAGCAATGAAAAACATTGTGGCAAGAGAGCCAGCACCTGTGTCAAACCTTGTGGTCAAGTTGTCAACGAGATTGCTCATGACAACTGACAAAATGTTTCCGCCTGCGAAGTCTTGAATAGTGATTGTTGAAAAAGCATAGGAGAAAGAATATCCCAGTTCGCTAAAAAGAGAGCTTGTGTCATAGGGCAATCGATTGTTTAAAATAATAAGAATTGTTCCAAAAATTAAAGCAATTGAAAAATAAGTGACACCAATCACAATAGGGAAGAATTTGAAGTTTTTGCCATAGTTTGCGAATGCAGATTTCAACATTTGTTTGAGGAGTTCCTTTTGTGGTTTGTTTTTTTATAAGTAGAGAGATGCTAAAAAAATATGCAGGGGGCGCCGATTTTTGGCATCCCCTACGATTTTAACATTAAAAACAGTAGCTAAATTTTCTTAATCTCGAAACCTTCTTTTGTGTCAACGACGACATATCCAAGAGTGGTTATTTCATTTCTCAAGCTGTCAGCGCTCGCAAAATCCTTAGATTTTTTGGCATCTAATCGCTTTTGAGCAAGAACGACAACATTTTCTGGAATATCAATATTTGTTTTTTCTTCAACCGATTTTTCGACTTTGTCAAGAGACAGCCCCAAGACTTTATCGTATTCAAGAGCAAGGGCATAGATATCAACAGATGGTTCATTTTTGAGCAGTGTCCAAAGATGACCGAGAGCTAGTGGAATGTTTAGGTCATCCGAAATCGCGTTAATCAATTTTTTGCGATATTCTTCAATAATTAGTGGGTCGGTGTGACCAGATGAAAACTTGTGTTTTTCAATCGCTGAATAGAGTCTTGCAAGAGAAATTTTTGCTCCGTCGAGTCCATCGAATGTGAAATTCAGAGGTTTGCGATAATGAGCGTTCAAACAAAAATATCTAAAGTCAAGAGGGGAGTAGCCTTTTTGTTCAAGGTCAGAAATAGTGTAGGTATTGCCAAGTGATTTTGACATCTTTCCACTGTCAACAAGCATGAACTCGCCGTGAAGCCAGTAGTTGACGGTTTTTTTACCTTCAAGCGCTTCCGATTGAGCGATTTCGTTCTCATGGTGAATTGGAATATGGTCAACACCACCTGAATGGATATCAAAGGTTACTCCCAAATATTTCTTTGCCATTGCGGAGCATTCAATGTGCCATCCGGGATATCCCATGCCCCAAGGAGACTCCCATTGCATAATGTGGTTTGCGTCAGCTTTTTTCCAAAGAGCAAAGTCATAGGGATTTCGTTTTTGAGTGTTGATTTTCACTCGCTTTCCAGCTTGTTGTTCGTCAAGTTTTATTCTTGAGAGTTTTCCATAATTTTCGAATTTTGAAACATCAAAATAAATCCCATCATCAGTTTCATAGGCATAGCCCTTTTTTTCTAGTGTGACGACGTAATCAATCATTTCTTGAATATGATCCGTTGCAAGGGCAATGATTTCGCTTTTGCCAATGTTCAATTTTTCGCAATCGGAGAAGAAAACACCAGTGAAATATTTCGCAATTTCCCAAGGGGTCATTTTTCGTTCTCTAGATGCTTTCACCATTTTATCTTCGCCTTCATCGCCATCCGACAGCAAATGCCCAACATCAGTTATATTAAGAACACCCTTCAATTTAAAGCCATTAAGTTTTAATCCTCGTCTTAACAAATCCAAAAAGACATATGTCCTCATGTTTCCAATGTGAGCATAGTTATAGACTGTTGGGCCACAAGCATACATAGTGACAACTTTTCCAATTGGCTCAAATAATTCTTTTTTTCTTGACAATGTGTTATAGAATTTCATAATACTAGATTATTATAGCAAGCTGAAAAAAATGTGTCAAGTATTTTCAATGCTTTTATTTTGCGACACAATCGTTGGTAATCTAGTTATTTTGGCAACCTTTTGCGAGAAAAATATATGCCACAAAACTCAAATTGTGAACATCTCCAAAATATGGAAAGAATGCCCTAAAATCATCGAAAAATGACTAATTAAAAATTAGCAGTCTCGGTGTTCAACTGCTAAAAAATTGTTGACAAGCCCAAATAAATGTGATATAATCTAATCAAGCGATGGTGTAGTTTTTGTTGAAAGGTGGTCATCATCGCGACACAAAAGGAAGTATTATTATGTTCAAAAAAACAAAAGCAGAAGATGGAGTGATTGAGTTTCAAAGCGTCAAGCAATCACGACTCAAAATGTTAATATTAATTGGTCTTGTCGGAGTGTTTTTTATTCTGTCAATACTTTTTGCAATTTTGTTCGCAACCGCAGATGGTGGTGGGGGTATGCCTGTTGGTGTCAATCGAATATCGATTAGTCATCATATGCCTATTGAAGGACAGCGGACAACGGCATCAATTGGGGCGCAATATAGGCTTAACATCGATCTTGAAATTGTTGGAGAAGAAATATCTCCAAGTTTGGAGTTTGAGGTCATTAATCCAGTTGGTCATGACAACGCTTTGATTTTCGAAGAAGGGGCGCTTTATCGAGTTAGTCGCGAACAATTTCAGCTAAACTTCAGAGTTGCAGCAAACGCGGAGCTTCACAATCAACGAGTGACTGTCATTTTTACTTCAGCTGGACAAAGAGAAATCTTTGATTTCTATGTTGTGTTGCGTCATGCAGTGAGCGCGAATTTCAGCAGTCATGTTCATGCGGTTGGAAATCAATCAAACCACATAATCAACGAAGCAGGTGTCACTCTTCCTTTTTCATCGGACGCGGCTAGAAGAGTATTCTCAGTTGATGTTGTTCAATTAGGTCTTGGTGGAGCGGATGTTTCAGTGGGTATTGTTGGGCAAGATGGAAGAAATGTTGAAGACCTTGGACTTTCTTTGACTGGTGATAATATCATTGCATTTGATGAATTGAGAACTATTCAGTCAAGGGGTGAAAGAGTTTATTTCTCTTTGATTGGAGAGGGAAGTGCAACAATAAACGTAACTGTGAATGCGTTTAACACGGCGGAAAACATTGTTCTCTCGCTTCTAGTTGCTTCAGCAAGAACTGATGACAGGCTTGAGAGCTTGACATTTAGGCCGCCTCCGGGACTTCAGCACTTTTCAGCGTTTATTTTTGATCTTGGAACAAGCCCAGTTTTGTTTAATCAAGCGAGTGGGAATGTTGAGTTTTTCCCTCAAATTTCAAACCCATTGTGGTCGGTTGTTGAAGTTTATCCAAATGGAAATCCAGTTCTTATCAACAGAACACTCAATATTGTCGGGGGCTACAGAATAACTCCAGAAAGAGTTGGAGTGACCTATATCAAGTTGGTTGACGAAACTCCAAATGGTTTCGGATTCACTAGTGAGCCGATGCAATTTGTTGTCATGCAAGACACCAACAGAGTTAATGTCAATGCAGATGGGACAAACGAATTTGCTCAAGGTCAAAGAGTCAGTCTTAATGTTGAACTCGGTGTGACGATGACGGGCGCTGCGATGCCAACAGCTTTCGTTTTTCCTCATCAAGCAATCAGACAAGGCATCATTTTCAGATATCACAGCAATGATTATCTTCCGCGCTATGACCAAGGTTGGAACTTTGAACCGTCAGTGAATTATCACACTATTGTTTTCACAAACATGTTCCATTATCTCTATGACAGCAACAGGGGTGTTCACTATTTCAAAGTCCCATCAATTGATTCATTCAGAACAAGAAGAGAGGGAAACACCAACAATTTCACGGGCTATGGAACAATTGAAATGGTCGTTGGTCGTGGAACAACTGGAATGACAATCCAGTTCTATTCAGCTGCTCAGCGCTCGGTTATTCCACATGGAATCGTTCCGGGACGTGAAACAAACGAGACGCCAACACCGCCAGCAGGAGGCTATTTCTATCGCGTTGGAAATTCTTTTGTAGTTGGAGTTCGTCAAGCGGTTGCAGGAATCGGTTTTATTGCGTCTTCTGCACTTCCATCAATTCATGCAACATCAAGATTCTATTTTTCAAATGAATTAAACAGTCAAGTTCTCATTAGACCGGCAGTTAGGCAAGGAGGAACTCCAAATGCAGAGCTAACTGTTGGAGCGCTTCTCAGGTTTCTCAATGCTCCACAAGAAAATGGAGGAACGGATATTCCTCAATA